>JAUZGC010000146.1 GCA_030840105.1 Microbacteriaceae bacterium | reverse complement strand
AGTTGCGCAAGCGGCTTAACGCGCTGGGTACGCTTGCCGCGCACGGAGAGCTCGAAGCCGGCCCGCACCTGGTGTACTTCCTGCACGATGAGGTGATCGTGCACAGCCCGGAAGCGCTGGCGGATCGCGTCGCCCAGGAGGTCGTGGAATCGGCTCGGGCGGCCGGGCGACTGTTGTTCGGGGACTTTCCGGTCGAGTTTCCCGTCTCGGCCGCGGTCGTCGACAATTATGCGGAGGCGAAATGACCGGTGAGACCCGAATCACCTCCGCAACCCGGCATGCACGTATTCACCTCCGCAACCCGGCATGCACGTAATCACCTCCGCAACCCGGCAATAAAGCTGTGTCGAGGATGGTTGTTTCCTACGACCTGATTGAGGATGGACACCATGACAGAAACCGCAGTCGCCACGACCGATCCCCGCGAACTCCTGGCGACTTATCGCCAACGCCGCGAACAGGCGGTGACCGCGCCCATGGGCAGCCTGGCGCTCACCAACACCCAGTGGATCACGGGCGATGCGGATGCACCGGCACAGCCGGTGTGGGGAGTCGCGGGCCTCTGGTCGCCGCTCCCCGCCGGGCAGTCCGGCCTCAAGCTCACGGCTGCCGCCGCAGACAACATCGTCGTGGATGGCGTTCTCGTCGACGGTGAGGCGATCGTGCGCGGCAAGGATGACGCGAACCCGAGCCAGATCGTGTTCAGCGACACCGTCACGGGCTTCGTGATCGCAAGTGCCGAGGGTGATTACGCGCTCCGCGTGTGGGACTCGAACTCGGAAGGCATCCAGGACTTCGGTTCGATCGACGCGTTCGGCTACAACCCCGAGTGGGTCATCGAGGCCGCGTTCACGCCGATCGAGGGCGGTATGACGGTCGGCTTCGAGCACCTCAAGGACGACGGCAAGACCCGCGACATGGTCATCCCGGGCGAGATCACGTTCACGAAGGACGGAGTCGATTACAGCCTGGCCGCCTTCAAGGCCGGTCGGGCGCTGCAGCTCGTTTTTGCGGATGCGACCTCGGGCGACTCGACGTACTCCGTCGGTCGGTTCCTTTTTGTGGCTCCGAACGCGGATGGCACGATCATCCTCGACTTCAATCGTGCGGTGCTGCCGCCGTGCGCGTTCAGTTACGCGTTCAACTGCCCGATGCCGCCGAAGCAGAACCGTTTCGCTGTGCCGATTGAGGCCGGCGAGAAGAACGTGCTCAACAAGGCGGGGGAACTGCTGCACGAGGGATAGCGCAGAAGCGAAGCGGCCGGGGTCTGTGTCCCTTGCCCTGGCCGTAGTGCGGCGCGCAGCCCCTGCGATGCGCTGGCCCTGCGGTGCGCAACTCCCCGCGGTGCGCTGCGCCCTGCGGTGCGCCGCCCTCGCCGAGCCTGTTTCAGCGCCGCCGGTCCTGTCCAGCCTCCCTGTCCCAATCCATACAGTCTCGGCGCCAGCGCCCCCAGCCGCCTCAGCGCCCCCAGCCGCCTTAGCGGCCTTAGCCGCGTTAGCCGATCGGCGTGCGCCGCATGAGGATCCTGGCGCGACCGGACGTCAGCCAATTGCTCACCGCGATGGCGAGTGGCAGAACGGTGATGCCGAGCACGATCTGCGACCACGGGATATCCAATAGCTTCCCCGTTCCAGCGAGCGACAGGGCGATAGCAGGGATCAACCCGGTTGCTGCGCCAAGGGCCGCACCGGTCCCCGCGATGACGAGCGCCTGCCAGAATGCGAAGTTCCTGCGCACGAGCGTGCCTGCGCCGACCGATGCAAGGGTCGCGTCATCCTGTCGTCCGTCAAAGCGGGCCAGCCCGATCGCGACCGCCGATGCGGCGATGGCGATAAGAGCGCTCAGCCCGAGCAGGCCCCAGGACGTCAACGCCGAGGAGTTGGATGGCCCTCGTTCGATGCTGACCCAGCCCCCGCTCGGGTTGTTGTTGAGTATCCCAAGAGCGCTGGACGCCTGATCGCTCTGCGCTGTACTCGGGGGGCTCTTGAGTGATGCGAGCACCATGGAGGGGGCGTACTGGAGCCCGAGGGAGTCGGCCGTCGCGCGCGAAACGAAGACGCCGAAAGCAATCGGATGCGCGGGCTGGTCGACAACCGCGTTGAGGGTTTCGGTCCGAGCAGGCGCTACCGCACCGATGGTCAGGGGCCCCTGCGCGGCCCATTGGGCCTTGCTCCACCACGAGATGGTGGCTTTCCCGTTGGTTACATAGTCCGGATACAGGGAGACCGCGCCGCCTTCGACAAGTGCCGCACGCGCCGCGACACTCGGCTGCCGACCGAGAACGAGAGCCAGGTCGTCTGCCGTACCGACCAGCAACGACGTGCCGCCACCGCTGAGGCCAGCCGCCACGCTCCTACAGCGCCAATCGGATTGGGCGGAGTTGAATGCCGCTGTTCCCGACCTGTTCGTGGCCGCCGAGTACTCGGGCGAGCGCACGTTCCGAGGGCACAGATTCGCCGCTGGGATGGCAGGTGCGGGTATAAGTGCATTGTTGGGTGAGGAGGCGTTGTCCCACGGATTGGCCACGGACGAGAGCGCCCGCGCCTCCCGCACATCGAACGTTCGATTCAGAACCGAGATGACATCGTTTGGCGCATAGATGGTCTTCATTTCGCCCGTCGCCTGGTCATAACCCCTGAGCGAAACGAGGGCATCGCCGACTGCGGTCGCGTATGGATATGACTGACGGGATGTCGCCTCCGAGCTGGCCAACGCCGTCATGGAAAACACCGCGGCGAAGACCGTCGTCATGATCACTGCAAGGGCTGGAACCGACCGTCCGGGATTGCGCATGGCATCCCGCGTTCCGAGTCGTGCCCCCATCCCGAAGCGCGAGAGCACTCGCGACATTCCACCGAGGACCAGGGCGCTGCCGATGATGAGCCCGATCTGGGTGAGCACCGGCCCCAGGCACATGCCGCCAATGACGACCCACGACAGCCAGTTCTCTGCGTGGTAGGTCTTACTCACGGTGAGCGCGACGAGAAGGAGCCCGGCCCCGAGTGTCATCGCGATGCCCGTAAGCAGGACGATTGCCCCGACAATGGGGCGGCGCCTGTTCGGCCGCGGTGGCTTCCTCGCTCCTCGGAGCGCGGCGACGACATCGATCTTGGATGCCGCCATCGCGGGAACGAGAGCCGCAAGCCATCCTATGAGCAGTGCAAACAGCAGGATGCCGCCCATCATTGGCCAGGACAGGTGAAAGCCCCAGTATTGGTTTGCGCTGCCGTTCGACGTCAGCCACATGAATACGGCTCCAACGGCGATGCCCACCGCAACGCCAAACGTTCCGCCGATGAGACCGAGTACGAGCCCACTCGACGTCACGATCTGCACGAGAGTTGACCGCGCGGCGCCGACGCTTGCCACAGTCGCGAGCGCCCGCTGTTGCTGGCGCGCACCGACGGTGAACGCCGCACCGGCAAGGAGTGTGATCTCGAATATTGCGAAACCGGCGAACGGCGAAATGGCGACGAACAGAGACCAAGCGTTCCATGTTGATCCGGCGGAGTACGCACCCCGGGGCGGATTCGCTGCAACTTCGCGAGAGAGGGCTGTGATGCCCTGCGCGTTCAGAGCCTTTATCTGCGACCAGCTGATGGGCGCATCCGGAAGGTAGTAGGTGAGGCTCTGGGAGTAGTTGAGGTTGTGAGTGCGATCACCAGGAGGGGCAACGCTGAAACTGCCGGGAACTCCATACAAGATCGCCGCCGACGACGGCTGGGTCCGATCATCCAGAATGCCGACAACCGTAACCGTGCGCGCGATCGGTCCGATCACCTTGGTTTGATCGCCGATCCTGACGCCGAGCCTCGCCAGAGCGGCGCGACTCACCATGATCTCGTCGGTGCTGGACGGACCACGCCCCTCCACGAGGTTGTAGTGCCCGCGCAACGAGGGGTCCCACACCTCGCCTTCGACGGCGGAGAGACTCGCGACGCCATGAGCTGTCGCGACCGTTGCTGCCGAGTTGGAGACGGTGATTATTCGGGTACCGGCGGGGAGAGCGGTTGCAGGATCCACCAGCGGGCTCGTGGTGTGTGCCCGCGTAGGAATCCCTTTCACATCGCGCGCGACGCGCCAATCCCAGGTGTTCGTGGGGTTCTGGGTCAGGGACGGATCGGGAACGCTCACCACCTGGAGACGTGCCTGACTGTGCCCGAGATCGGTGGTGACGGTTTCGGCATCCGTGGCGATCGTGCTTTGGAAGACGAGGCCGGCCCCGGCGAGCCCGGCAACCGGGAGTGCGATCATGACCGCGATGAGCGCACTTCGGCCCGGTGAGCGGACCGATGAGCGCCGCGCGATGCGCAGGGCAACTCGCCCGCGTGAGAGCAGTGCCGCAACTCCGCCGCGAGGTCCGCCCCCGTTTGTCCGGCGCGTCCTGCTCGACCGCGAACCGTGAGCCCGACCGACCTGACCGACCTGACCGACCCGACCGACCCGACCCGATCGCTCTGCGCGACTTGCCTGACCCGGCTGCTCCGCTCGCTCTGCTCGACCCGGCTGGTGCGCCCGATCAACCTGATCAGCCGGTTCAGCTCCTGCCGCTCCAGCTATTCCTGCCGCTCCAGCCTGTCTCGGCCGACCAGCTCGCTCTGTGCGCCCTAATCGACCCAGCCATCCCGCGCGGCGCCCTCGCCCGCTCATGCGCGCTGAGCGTCCGCGAACAGGGTGTCTACCCCGGCGGGCGCGCTCTGGTCGATGATGCGCCCGTCGCGGAGGAACACTACGCGATCCGCCCACGCAGCGTGCCTGGGATCGTGCGTGACCAGGATGCCGCCCGCGCCCGCGTCGACGCGTGAGCGCAGCATCCGCAGCACGAGTTCGCCCGTCGTGCTGTCCAGGGCGCCGGTCGGTTCATCCGCGAGGATGAGGCGCCGTGTGCCGACCACGGCACGTGCGATCGCGACGCGCTGCTGCTGGCCGCCGGACAGGTCATCCGGATAGCGGTTCGCGTGGTCGTCCAGCTCGACCGAGGCCAGCGCTTCGAGGCCGGCCGCGCGTGCCTTCCGGCTCTTCCAGCCATCCAGTTCGAGTGGAAGGGTCACATTCTCGAGGGCGGTCAGCGCAGGGATGAGGTTGAAATCCTGAAACACGAAGCCAAGCGTGCGGCGCCGAAGCATCGCGATGCGCGTCGGCGGCAGGTCGGAGAGCCACTGGCCCTCGATGATGACTTCACCGCTCGTCGGCTTCGAGAGTCCACCCGCGATGGTCAGGAGAGTGGATTTGCCAGACCCGGATGCGCCCATGATCGCCACGAGTTCGCCTCGCGAGACCGTGAGGTCGATACCGGCGAGGGCCGTGACCGCGGTTTCGCCCTTGCCGTAATGCTGGGCGATGCCGTCGAGCCGCAACAGTTCGGTCGCGGGTGCAAGCGCCCGGCTCATCGAACTGCATCCGTGGTCAGCGGGCCGGCCGGCGCGGGCTGCCCGGCTTGCGCCGCCTGCGCTGCTGGCTCCGCCTTCACCGGTCGCCCGCGCTTGGGCGAGGAGGTGCTCAGGGGGAGCGGTTCCGCGAATCCGCGGGCGGATGCTCGTGCGAGCCTGGTCTCGGAGTGGTCCAACCAGCGCACCTCCGCTTCCGCAGCGAAGATCATCGAATCGACCACGAGCATCCACGCCAGTTCTTCTGCCGACTCGGGTTCGCTCGTCGCGTTCTTGGTCCTGGTGAGGTCCTGCAGGGTCCGAAGGCTTGCGGCGCGCTGGACCTGGATGACCTCGGCGATGTTCACGCCGGGCAGGGTGACGGCAATCGCCAGCTTGATCGCTAGTTCGTCGCGGGTCGCCTGGGTGCGAATCACGGGGGAGTCGAGCCAGCGGGTGACCTCATCGTGACCGGCGTCGGTGATCGCGTAGTAGACGTGGCCCTCGCTGTCGGTGTCTGCCTTGGCCACGAGGCCATCTCGCTCGAGGCGGTCCAGAGTGTTGTAAATCTGGCCGACGTTGAGCGGCCAGGTCGAGCCGGTGCGCCGGTCGAATTCACCGCGCAATTGGTAGCCGTAACAGGGCCCCTGGTCGAGAATGGCGAGAAGACTTTGCCGAATGGACACGCTACCTCCGTAAATACGTACCGAGTAACTATCTACGACGTATTCATATACGGAGAATGCAAGGTGTGTCAATAGCGAATCGCGCGAATAACAATCTTGTTATTCGCGTGTCTCTTACGGCATAATTTAAGCAACGGCTGTAAGGTCGTCCAATTTCATAGCTGTCGTGATGATTTCGTTCATTGGTCGTTGGGGAAGACGTACCAAAACCGAACGGAGGAAACAATGGCAGCACCAATCGCTCGAGGGGTGCTCTACGTGCACTCTTCTCCTGGCGCGCTCTGCCCCCATATTGAATGGGCTGCTGGGCGCGCTCTTGGTCGTGCGGTCAACTTCACGTGGGAAGCGCAGCCTGTGCTCAAGGGTGCGCAGCGCACGGAGTACTACTGGGAGGGTCCGCAGGGCACCGGTGCGGCGATCGCGTCCGCTCTTCGTGGTTGGGAGCACCTGCGTTTCGAGGTGACTGAGGATCCAGGACACGGTACGGATGGCGCCCGGTGGTTGCACACCCCGGATCTCGGCATCTTCTTCGCGCAGACCGATTCCGCCGGTAATGTCGTGATCCCCGAGGATCGCGTGCGTTATGCGATGGATGTCGCCGGCGTGAACGCGCTCGAGTTGCATCGCGAGCTGCGTCTGGCGCTTGGTCAGGCGTGGGACGACGAGCTCGAGCCGTTCCGCCATGCGAGTGACACCACGGCTGTGGTGTGGCTGCACCAGGTCGGGTAGCGGGTGTGGCGTCCCAAGTCCGCGGGTCGATGTGGGTTCGCTGGCCGGCGCACGTTCATTGAACGAGAGAAGCTCCCAACGGCAGGCTGAGACAGGCGGTGGCGCGACCTCGCCTTTAGGTCACGCGCTGCGACTGCCACCTGAAATTGGTGATGAAAAAGATCCCGGCCGGTTTCCCGGTCGGGACCTTTTCTTGTATTCGCGCAGACACCGACCGCTGTCTGCGGATCACACGCTCATTTTGCCCCATAAAGGGGGGTGTGTCACCAAGTATTTTGTGCATGCGCGCAGTTGCGCACAGATGCGCGTGTGCGCGCGGGAGACGTATGTACGAAAGACGTCACGAAAGACGTGCGCGTGGGTGCATGTGGAACTTCGTTATGCCCTCGCGTTAACCACCCGGCAAGGTGTGGAACTCGTCGACGATGCTTCTGGGGACACCGCCTTGTTGCGCGTCAGACACCAACTGTTCACCCGCCGCCAGTAGAAACGGCAGTGACATCCGACCGAAGGAATTTGCCGTGACCGACCCGAACGAACGACCCAGCCGCTTCATTGTCCACATGAGTGACACGCATCTTGTCGCCGCTGGCGATTTGCTGTATGGCAAGGTCGACTGCGACGCGAACGTGGCTGCCGCGCTTGCTCAACTGGAGGCTGCCCAGTTCCGGCCGGATGCGATCTTGCTGACGGGTGACCTTGCCGACACGGGTCTCGCCGAGGCATACCTTCGACTTCGTCCTCAGATTGAGGCTGCTGCCGAGCGGCTCGGAAGTCGAGTGATTTGGGTTATGGGGAACCATGACAAGCGCGACCAGTTCCGGAGCCTTCTGCTCGACCAGGAGCCGAGTGATGAGCCGGTTGACGAGGTCCATTGGATTGGTGGGCTGCGAATCATTGTGCTCGACAGCACTGTGCCCGGTTACCACCACGGGGAAATCACGGATGCGCAGCTCGCGTGGCTGCGCTCAGAGCTCGCCACTCCGGCCGCCGAGGGAACGATTCTCGCTCTTCACCACCCGCCTATGCCTGATCCGGTATATGTCAATGTCGGGATCGAGCTGCAGGACCAGCACAAGCTCGCTGATGTTGTTCGGGGGAGCGACATCCGTAGCATTCTTGCTGGTCACCTCCATTATTCGACCAATACGACCTTTGCCGGAATTCCGCTCTCGGTGGCGTCGGCGACGTGTTACACAAACACAGTGACTGAACCGGAGGGTTCGACTCTCGGTGTGGATGGTGCCCAGTCGATCAACCTCGTGCATGTGTACGAAGAGCAGGTTGTGCACACGATCATGCCGGTGCACACGTTCCCGACCTTGTATGAGACCAACGGTGATCTCATGCGTCTCTTCAATGCGCTGACGGTGGAGCAGCAGGTCGCGGTTCTTGCGATGCCGATTACGGAGCGGATGTCGTACGTGTCCGCCTTGCGGGCGGACTAAGCGCTCGCCGAGTCCGGCCGTTGATCCGCGTCTGGGTGGCGATTCCGGGACGGGTGCAATAATTGGCCGGTCGGCCGGTCGGCGGGATGGCCGCCAATGTCGAGTGGTCGTGCGCATGACAGAGTCGTCCCGCGCGCGTCAGCTGGCGCGATTTCGTTCCAGGAGTTCGTCAAGCAGCGGGCTCCGCCTGGGCATCGGCAATAGCTCTTGGGCTGGATCGATTGAGCGCGGTGGTCGCAGCCAGTAGGTGCCACCATCGCGAGTGACCTGCCAATGGTTGTTGTGCAGTAGCAGGTGATGTCGTCGGCAAAGAAGGACGCCATCCGCAATGTTCGTCTTGCCGCCGTCGCGCTGCCATTGGTCGATGTGATGGGCTTCACACGAGGCTGGTGGTCGATCGCAGCCAGGGAAGCGACATCCGCCGTCCCGGACTGCCATACCGGTGCGTTGGCGCTCGGTGAAGAGTCGCTGGACCCGTCCGACGTTTACGCACTGGCCGTCGTCGTCGAACTTGATGGGTACGGCACCGGTGTCGCAGAGGTAACGTTCGACGGTCTCGAACGAGACCGGGTCGGGGTGGCCCTCGATCTGTCCACGACCCGACCGAGCGTGCAATGCCTCTTCCGTCACGATCACACGCACCGCAGGACGCCGCTTCCCGAACATCGTTCCAGGGTCGGCGTCGACGGCTACGCGGACAATGTCGATCAGTGCGTCGGCGGCGATTTGCTCGCTGCTGCGCGCATCCTGAAGGAGCGCTTCGGCATCCGCCTGGGCTGCACGATCGACAAATCGAGGACCGCCGCGTCGAGGACTCAGAACCTGATCGATCGTTGAGGCCAGGAACCGACCGTTCTCTGGGTCGAGCAGGAAGGATCCGCGATACATGCCGTCGTCTTGTTGCCACATCCTGAGAGAGCGCGCGTCGTGGCGCTCCTTCTGTCGCCGCGCGATGCCGTCGGCGTCGAGCCCGTCTCGCACTGCGCGGGCGCGGCGGAACAGTTGGTCGACATCGAGGGTTCGTGCCTCGGCGACGAGCAGTTCGCTCGCCGCACGCAACTGCGCTGGCGTTACGGCGTCATCAATGGCGCCCAAGCCTCGACGGATGGACTCGGCTGCGTCCACGGAAAGGTCGCCGGCAGCCACGGCCACGGCGATCGCTCTATGCCAGGTCGCGTTCGAGCCGCTCGAATCGGGGCCGGATGCGGGGCCGGATGCGGGGTCGGCGTGAGTTTGTCCGGATGACTCGTCTAGCGCTGATTCGGTCATTAGTGACCCCACCTGAACGAACTTGGCGGCTTCGGCCCTCGTCGTCTTCGAGACGGATTGAATGAGCGCCTCCGGACTCACGAAGCCCTTGCGCTGGGCCAGACCCGCGTAGCCGAGTTCGTAGCGCGATCGCCGCGCGATCTCGCCGGCGACCCACGCCGCGTACGTGTCGAGGTGCCGGCGATGGGTGCTGATTTCCGCTTGGGCCCTGAGGAGCTCGGTGTCGCCGATGGCGGCGATATCAGCCGCGCTCGCGCCGAGGGCGGCGACGGCACCCGCAGATGCTCGTAGGGCCAGGGCGAGATTTTCCATGGCTCAATTCTCCCGAATGGCGGTGACCAGCTGATCGAAGTTTGCCGATCCGTGTAGAGGTCAACGCGAGGGGCAGCGGTGCAGGGAGCTCGTCAGGAGGTGGTATCGAGACTGAGTCGCAGAGAAGTGACGGATGACGCGGCGAAACTCGGCAGCGCGGCTCAGCCAGTGACCGCACAAGTCGCGCGCGGCTTGAGGAGCGGGAGCACATCCACGGCCGTAATCGCTGCAGCACGCAGCTTGAGGCTGCTCACGCCGGCATTGCCGAGCGCTTCGAGGCCACGGGTGAAAGTGAGGAAGAACTCCGCGAGGGCGCGGGCGTCGGCTGTGCGGTCGACCTCGCCACACTGCTGAGCCTCGACGACGCAGCCGTAGTAGATGTCCTCGAGCTTGCCGAAGGCCTTGAGGGCGCCCTCGGTGACGGCGCGGTCGCTGCGGGACAGTTCCGCCGTGGCCTTGGCGAGCAGTGAGGGCCGCATTGTGTCCCCGGTGCCGACCGCGATTGCGAGCTTGAGCAGGTGCGCGCGGAGGCGCTCGACCGGCGTGCCCTCGCTCTCGGCGAGGGCCTGGTCGACCGCAGCGACGGCATCCTGCACATCGCTGTCGAAGACCCGCATGAAGAGGTCGTGCTTGCCGCCGAAGGCGTTGTACAGGCTCTGCTTGCCGAGGCCCGTTGCCGCCATCAGGTCCTCGACGGTCGTGCCCGCGTAGCCAGCGACGCAGAAGGCATCCGTCGCGGAGCTGAGCACATCGTCTTCGTTGAACTTGCGAGGCCTGGACATGAGCGGATGCCTACTGAGTCGCGCCGGTCAGAGCGGGCTCAGAAGTCACAGCGCTACCCGCAGCGCCGCCCGCCGCAGAACCCGCAGGCAACTTCGTCCTCGCAAGGAACACAACGGCAAGGAACGCCACGACGACCAGCCCCGCGCCGAACCAGATGGCAGCGGAGGTTCCGGACGCATCGACCCACGCCCCACCGAGCGCCGACCCGATCGCGATCGAACTCTGGATGATCGTCACGAGGAGCGCGGAGCCGGCTTCGGGGTATCCGTGAGCTGCGTTGAACGTCCAGGCCTGCATCGATGCGGGGATCGCCCCGAACGCGAGCCCCCAGCCGACGAGAGCGATCGCGGTCCCGATCGGCGACCCGACGAGCAGCTGCGTTGCGATGATCGAGGCACCGCCGAGCCCGAAGACCACGATGAGCGTGGGCTTGAGGCGCCGCTCCGCCTGCACGCCACCGATGAAGTTGCCGACGATACCGGCGATGCCGTACCCGAGGAGCAGGGCGCTTGCGAGACCGACGTCGATGCCGACTGTTCCAACGAGATACGGATCGACGTACGTATATGCCGCGAATTGTCCGGTGATCACGAACGTCACGCTGAAGAACAGCACGAGCACGCGCGGCCGGCGCAGGAGCATGGGGAGGGTACGGATCGAGGTCGCGACGGCGACAGGCAGTTTCGGGACAAAGACGAACTGCGAGATGACCACGACGGCCGCCAGGATCGAGGTGATCCCGAACACCTCGCGCCATCCGGCGATCGATCCGATGAATGAACCGGCCGGGACCGCGAGAACGGTCGCGACGGAGATCCCGCCCAGGACGAGTGACGTCGCGTGTCCGACGAACTTCTCGTGAACCAGACGCGGGGCAAGGGCAGCGGCGAGCGACCAGAATCCGCCGAGCGCGACACCCAGCAGCCCGCGAGCCACGAGCATGACGACGAAGTTGGGCGCGAGCATCCCGAGCAGGTCGGAGGCCAGGAGGAGAAGGCTGAAACCGATCAGAAGCGTGCGGCGGTCGGTGCGGCCGGACGCGATAGTGAGCACCAACGCGGTGATCGCGGCCAGGATCGCGGGAATCGCGACCATGAATCCGGCTACGCCTTCCGAGACATCCAGATCACGCGAAATCGGCGTGAGAAGAGCGATCGGGAGAAGCTCGGTCGTGACGAGGATGAAGGATCCCAGAGCAATGGATGCGACGGCGAGCCAGGCTCGAGCCGGTGCGTGCGGCCAGCCTTCGCGAGACTTTCGGGGCTTCCGCGTCTTCGAGCGGGCAGGTGCTGTTGCTGTGCGGGAATTCTTGACCACGGCGTCAACAATCCCATTTATGGACCGAATCGTCAAATTCGCTTCCCCCAATGGGGACTCGCGCCCTCGGTTCACCCTCATTAACGTCGGGGGCATGCGATCACAACCATCGCAGGGGGATATCCAATGAAGCGACGTAGCCCAGCGGCACCATTGTTGCTGCCAGTAGTGACCTTCGGAATCTATTCGCTCGTCTGGATGGTGAAAACGAAGAATGAGATGAACCAAACGGTGGATGCGATTCCCACCGGCTGGCTCCTGATCGTTCCGATCGCCAACATCTGGTGGGAATGGAAGTACGCGGTTGGTGTCGAACAGTACACCGACAACGGAATGAGTCGGCATGCCGCTTTCTGGCTGCTCTTGCTCCTCGGCCCGATCGGGGCCGCGATCGTTCAGAACGCCTTTAACAACGTCCGGCGGGTGCCCGCCCACATTTCAGGGCAGCAGGTTCCGCTCGTCGTCACCTAGCTCGCGCATGTGATGCCGCAAGGCCCGCCATTCCCGTTTCGACGGTGAAGGCGGGCCCTCGGTCGTTAAGCGGCCAAGCGCGCCTGCACGTCGGCGAGCGACGGGTTGGTCGCGGTGCTGCCATCCGGGAACACGAGCGTAGGGACCGTCTGGTTGCCGCCGTTGACCTGCGCGACGAGCTCTGCGGTCCCCTCGACCTGCTCGATGTTGACTTCGGTGTATGCGACACCGGCGCTGTCCATCTGGCTCTTGAGACGCTTGCAGTAACCGCACCAATCCGTGGTGAACATGAGGACGGAACCGGCGGCGGGGATGAATTCAGCGGGTGTAGGCATCGTTCCACACTATGCGCGGTAAATCCGGATCCGAAATCGACGTAACGTAGGTGAGCGGCATACGCGCGAATGCTGTGAAATGAACCAAAGAAACAAAGGATGTACCGTGGCCGAGGAATGTATTCATGGGCTGGATGCAGGACAGTGCGACGTGTGCTACCCGAAGCCCGTTGCCGCGGTTGATCCAGACGTTGCCAAGCAGCGCGCAGCTCGTCCACGGGTAGCAGCGGGCACCTCCCCGCGCCGCACAGCGCCGGGCGCCGGTCCCGCACGCACGCCAGCGGCCAAGGCCCGACTCGACAATGTCGGCGAACAGCGGATCTACCACGTCACCCACATGAGCAATCTCGCCGACATCCTGAGCAGCGGGGCACTGCGAGCGGATGTGAGCGCGAGCGGCAGCACGCATCCAATGGTCGACATCTCGTCCGCCGAAAATCGTCAGGCGCGCCGGAACACGCTCGTCGCAGGCACAGGTAGCCTGAGCGTCGCGAGTTTCGTGCCGTTCTTCCTCGCGCCGAACGCGGCGGTGTGGCAGGGCGTCCGGACGGGTTCAGTCGACCCCCGTTTGTCGGCGGCCATCCGCGGAACGCGGGCATCCGAATTCGTCATCCTGGTCAGCACGGTCAAGCAGGTGACCGATTGGCAGGCCGACGGCGATAGCACGGCCGTCGTGACCAATGGCGACGCGACACATGTGCTCACCCGCTTCGGCGCCACACGCGGTGACAGCGAAAGCATGCTGCGGAGACTCCGCTCCGACGAGGATTCGGATGCGATTCTGGCCGCGGAGTACCTGGTGCCGGAGTCCCTGCCGTTCGAGCTCGTGACGCTCGTGGGTGTGGCGCACGACAAGGCGCGGAGCGAGGCGAAGGGCATCCTGCAGTCGTCGGCGTTCAGTCCTAAGGTAGCGGTCTACCCGCCCTGGTTCGCGAAGCCGGCGTAAGGCCTTCAAGTCGAATCGTGACAAGTCGTTGCGACGGGCGCCGCGTGGGTATGTAATCGGAAGACCCGATATTTGGAGTCAACGATGACGACCGACACCGAGCGGATCCGCCTTGCGATCTATCAACGGTTTGCCGAGACGGGACAGTCCTCCAGTCGTGACTACGCCGCCGCGGAGACTGCTCTGGATGACGCCACCGTCGACCTTGCGTTCGAGACGCTCGCCGACCAACGTCACATCGTGCTCGGGGAGGACGGCGAGATCGTGCTGGCGCATCCGTTCGCCTCGATCAATCTCGGATTCTCGGTGATGGGGGAGCACACGCTGTGGTGGGGCGGATGCGCGTGGGATTCCTTCGCGATTCCACACCTGGTCGCGGATGAGCCGAGCGTGCTCATCGCGACGACCTGCCCCGGCTGCGGCAAGCCGCTCGCGTGGACGGTCACGCGCGATCACCCGCCGGAGGGGTCGGAGGTCGCGCACTTCCTGACGCCGATCGCTCGAGTGTGGGATGACGTGCTGGACACCTGCGTCCACCAACGGATCTTCTGCGGCGAGCCGTGCGTCGACGCATGGCTGGCCGAGACGGGATACGAGCGCGGCTCCGTCTTCGACCTGGCCACGCTGTGGCGCCTCGCGGCACACTGGTATGAGGGCCGCCTGAACACGCCGTATCGCCGGCGTGAGCCTGCGCAGTCATCGGCATATTTCCGCAAGGCTGGTTTGCGGGGCGCCTTCTGGGGGCTTGAGGAGTGAGCGTCGACGATGTGTGCCGCTAGTCAGTGGCGGGCGCGGGGGATTCGCCGGGCTTTGCGGGGGATTCGCCGAGGAACACGCGCTTGTAGCTCCGGCCGTCTGGCAGCTCGACGGTTCTCGCTGTGAGCTTGCCGCGCGAGATCTGGAGGTATACGGCCTGTGCGGTGACGCCGAGTTTGCGGGCGACATCCGCCACCGAGTCGCCGGGGAGGTCGGTGGGCGCGCTGCTGGGTCGCGCGGCCCGCTTGCGTCCGGCTTCGTGTCGTGCGGCGATCTCCTCGTCCGTGCCCTGCCAGCGCCACTTGGCCGCGGCCGGTTTGAGCTGGGCGGCGGCCGCGACCTCGTCCCACGTCTCGCCGTCGGCGAGTGCATCCCGAACCGCGTGCAGCGTCGCGGGCTCGGCCTCCAGCTCGGCGAGCAGCGAGCGGATGTCATACAACCGGCTCAACGGATCGGGCACCTCGGTCGCGGTGTCGCTCACCACGAGACGTGCGAGCGCCGCGCGCGCGGGTTCGGACAGGAATGGGCTCATGGTGCGCCCCATGCTAGCCGAGGGGCCCCTTCCCCGAGTGTCTGCGCCCGCCCGCCCGGCCTCGAGCCTTTGTCTCCGAGTGTCTGCGCCCGCCTGTCACATCTGCGCCCGCGCGAGCAGGTGCACACGTTACGCGCGGGCGCAGATAGCTGTGAGGACGCCTGCCGTGGGGCACGCGCTCAAGATTCGGGCGCGGGCCCCCTATCTGGGACTGCCGCCAGCCATTGACGAACCGATAGGTTCGAGGCGGTCGACGGGGAGACAAAAGTGACAACCGAAGTAACAATGCGGCAGCGCTGCCCAGCACAGTTGGTTATCGAGGAGCTTCTACAGGAGCAGAGCGGGATCCCACCGCGTTCAGTCCTCGCACGATTTTTCGGGCGTTGCCCACTCGGTGCCGACAGCGTTTCCTGGTACCGCGGCGCGCAAGGCGAGATCACTGTCGGCGAGATCCTCGCCCAGCTGCCACCCGAGTGGGCCGTATTCCACGCACTGCCTGTCGGTACCAAGGGTGCGGACATCGACCACCTGGTCATCGGGCCAGGCGGCATCTTCACGATCAACACGAAGCATCACGGCGGCAAGAGCGTCTGGGTGGCGGGGCGTGCTTTCATGGTGTCCGGTCACAAGCAGCCGCACATCCGCAATGCGAAGTTTGAGGCGCAGCGCGTCACCTCGCTCGTCTGGGAGCGGATGCCGCTGCTTGGGCCGGCGATACCCCTGATCGTGGTCGTCAACCCGAAGAAGCTCACGATCCGTGATCAGCCCGATCCGGTGCGGGTCATGGATGCGCGCCATCTCCGACGCTGGCTGCTGAAACTGCCGCGCGTGATCCCCGCGTCCGACCTGGCGGAGCTCGCCGAGCTCTTCGACCGCCCGGAGACCTGGCGCGCGGTGCCGCGGAGCGCACCTGTCGACCTGATGGAGCGATTCGTGGCCCTGGACAAGGAGGTCCGCGTAGCGGGCATCCGCAGCAAGCTGTGGGCGCTGCTCGGCACGGCGGCAACCATCGGTGTGGCGACGGTCGCTGGCCCGCAGGTCGTGGGCGCGGTGCTCCCGCTGCTCTTCGGCACCGCCCACTAGCGGCGCGTACTTTTCGGATGGCTGCGCCCGCCTCGCGCAAGCATCCTCCCTTTTCGGATGTCTGCGCCCGCCTGTCACGTGTGCGCCCGCGCGCGCAGGCGCCCACGTAACGCGCGGGCGCAGACACGGGGCGCGGGAGGGTGGGGAGCGCGGGTCAGCCGGGCAGCTCGTCGACGATGCCGACGAAGCGGCTGCCGATGCCGTCGACCTCGTGCCGATTCGCGGTGGGGGCCGGCAGCGGCAGGTCCGCCGCGAGGTGGTAGTCACAGCTGAGGTAGGTGAACTCCGGCCACCACTTCTTGGGGCGGGCCGCTTCGGTGTATCCGCAGATGTCGCAGGTCAGCTGCACCCACACGGGCTTCTTGCCGGTGCGGTTCGCACGCGACTGAGCGAGCCAGGCCGGGGGATTGGCGTCGAGCTCGTCCAGCTCGGCCTCAGAGATCCGGGTCGGGATGCCATTGCGCTGCGCCATCTCTAGCGGGATGTCCAGGCGTATTGCGGCGTCGCGTCTCGTAATCACCTACCCATTGTCCCGCGTTGTTCTGGTTGAGTAGGCCGCCCGCCGCCGTATCGAAACCCCGGTGTCGAAACCCCGCGCACATGCCAGACTCTCCCCATGAAGTTCACGACCAGGATGGCCCAGAGTGGCAATAACACTGGGATCCCCGTGCCTCCCGAGGTGATCGAGGCACTCGGCGGCGGCAAACGTCCTGCGGTGAGCGTCACGGTGAACGGATACTCATACCGCAGTACCGTCGCCCCGATGGGCGGACAGTTCCTGATCTCCTTCAGCTCCGACAAGCGGGCCGAATCCGGCATTGCGGGTGGTGACGAGATCGAGGTTGAGCTGACCCTCGACACGGCGTCGCGCGCGGTGGAACCGCCATCCGATCTGGCTGCTGCTCTGGATGCCTCGCCCGGTACCCGGGCGGCGTTCGACGCCCTGTCACCGAGCAAGCAGAAAGCCCACGTCGTTTCGGTCGAGTCGGCGAAGACCGACGCCCCCCGCCAGCGGCGGATTACTGCGGTGGTGGCCGCGCTGAAGCCAACTGCCGGTTGAGTAGCGCGAAGCGCGTATCGAAACCGACGCGCAGAAACCCTTACGCCCCTTGCCGCCGCGGGGCGAGCGCGCCGTGACGTCCGAGCATCCGCCACACCGTCTTGGTGAGAGCAGGATGCTCGAGCGCGATCTGGCGCAGCACGCGGTACTCGCGCGTCGGCGTCGGGAGCTGGCCGGCATTGGCGTTGATGGCGTCGGCCCGCAACAGGTACACGACGAGTTCGTCCACGGTGGGCAGCTCCTCCATGAAGCTCCACGGATCCTCGCCGGCAAGCAACCTCTCGCGGATGACGGTGTCCAGTTCGTCGCGGGCCTCGGCTCGCAGTACTTCCAGACTTGCCCGTCCGCGCGGGATGTGGTGGCTCGCGGTCATTGATTCAGCCTACGTCCGGAGGCTGGGTGGAGTGCAATCCGTCGCTTGGTCGCTGAGCGGTCTCCGTCGGTGTGCCAAGAATTACATGTGGAGCGCCGGGAACATGCGGCTGACGCTGTAGAGGAAGAGAGCGACTCCAGCGATGCCGATTACAAGTCCGGCGATTGCCGTTCCTCGACCCGCGATCCGCACTCCAGCGTCGGACAGCCTCTGCGCACGCGCCAGGCCGATGCTGGAGAAAACAATTGCGATGATGCTCGTCAGAGCCAATGGGTCGAAGAAGAATGCAATGAGCGACAACAGCAGCCCCGTCCACGCAAACACATTATTTTTGCGCGTCAGTCGGTCCTTCTCACCGCGTTTCAGTAGCGGGGTCTCGGATGACGGAAGCGCATAGCCAGCCATCGGAACATAAGGAACTTCCACGGCAGTCGCGACCTGAGGTGTCGCAGGTGGTGCCGGTGGCTGCGTGTGCTCGGACCAGCCTGCGCCTGTCCACCACCGAGATTGACCCGGCGTTTCTGGGTCCGGATACCAGCCGGGTCCTGGCATTGTCATGAAGAGGTCCTTTTGATCCGAGGTAGGCAGCGATTCAGAGGATATTGAGTGGCCTCGCAACTGCAACAGTCCCCTCAACGGGGACGCTGGAATGCATGGCAGAGACCCACTCGCTTAAGCTGGGCGACATGTCTTTGCCCGAGGTTTGCGTCTGCTACCTGATCCGATCAGGCATGGGTGGCGACGAGGTTCTCCTGGGGCGCAAGAAGTTCGGCCTGGGCGAAGGCAACCTGGTCGGCCCGGGCGGCAAGATCGAGGCAGGTGAGACACCTGTTGAAGCGATCGTTCGTGAGGTCGCGGAGGAGACCGGGGTCACCGTTGCGGCGGACTCGCTACAACTCGTGGGGGAGCTCACCTATCCGTTTCCTCACAAGCCGGCGTGGAGTCAGAAGTCCTGGGTCTTCCTGTGCCGCGAGTGGCAGGGGGAGCCAACGGAGTCCGACGAACTCGTTCCGACGTGGTTCCCGATCTCCGAGATCCCGTTTCACCGGATGTGGGACGACGCCAGGTATTGGTTGGAAGATGCGCTGCGCGCGCGCTTCGTGACCGCGACGTTCGAGTTTGGCCGGGACTTGCGCACGGTCGAAACTTCGGACCACCCACGCTTCGGGGTTGCGCATTCGCGCTAGCTAACTTCGCTTCGTCCAGAGCTGTCGGTGATACTCGGCGTTTCCAACAGCCAGGTTGTGGTCAGTCCGGAAGGTCAGGTCGGCGAACGGGGCCAGCGTGCGTGAATCGGCAATTGACATGTCTTCGAGAATGACCATGCCGCCGAGGTCCAGCTGGGTGTGATGGTTTGGGCAAAGGCAGAGTAGATTGTCGCGCTTGTCTGCGCCGAGATGCGGGCGACCGAGCGGGCGAACGTGAGCCCCTTCCGAGTACGTGCGGCCGTCATAACCAGGGATTGCGGAGTCACAGACCTGGCAATGCTGGTCATACATTGCCTTCAACTCACGAGAGAGCGCGGTGTCGCGGATCCGGCGCGTTACAGTGCTTGTCGCGAACGCCGGATCTTCATCCGGTTGTTGGCGCGTGTGAAGTGGCTCCTGCTCGGGGAGGCGATCGAGTCGGAAACGAACGACGAGAAACCCATCACGCCCGATGTCCATCCAGTGCGAGGTGACAGCGAATAGGCCGGCATACTGGTAGCCGCTTGTCGGTGCGTAGGGTGATTCGCGTAGTGGACCCCGAACCACTCGGACGGGCAGCCCTTGGACCATGCTGGTGATAAGTCCTGCATTTCCTGGGGCGTCCGGCGATTGGTCCGCGATCTGTCGGCGTGAATTCGGATCGTTACCACCGTGGCCGGTGTAGATGAGGTAGTCGCCGTGGTCTTCGTCGTCTACATAACCCCCTGACACGACGATCGAGTCGGCGCCATCTGCGCGCGTACCTGAAATTCCCGCTTGGAGCGGGCGGTGCACAGATGAATTGTGCAAATCGCGCCGGTCAATGAAAAGCTGCCCGACGCGAACGCTATCGGGCTGCCCGAAGAAACGTGCCACTGAGTACCCCCTGGACGACCGTAACGGGAGCGTGGGCGGTTGAAAAGGTCCTTAAACGGGGGATCTCATGAGACATCGCTTTCGGCGAGGCGGAGGCACCCGAATTGGGCAGCTAGTCGCGGTCGGCGCGGGCCTCGGAGAGGGTCTCGCCCGTCGGGTCTGGCGCCGCGGCATCCGCTAGTTCAAGGCCGCCGAGGGGTGTGCCGGCCCACTCGGTGAGCGTCCAGCCGGTTTCGAAGGTGCCCTCGACCACGACGACGCCGGTGTTGGCGAGCTCGTGCTCGGCCGGGAAGGACGGCTCCACGTTGGTCGCGTGCGCAGCGACCCAGACGCGGATGGCCGCACCGTGGCTGACGACGGCGGCGGTCTGCGCGCCCGAGGCAGCGATTGCGGTGAGGTCGGCGTTGTAGCGTCCGAAGAACTCGTGGCCGTCGGAGCCGCCGGGCATGGTCACGTCGAGGTTGCCGGCGCCCCAGGCGAACGCGGTTTCAATATAGGTGCGCACCGCGTG
>JAUZGC010000080.1 GCA_030840105.1 Microbacteriaceae bacterium | reverse complement strand
GTCGCGCACAACGCCGGGTTCGACATGGGCGTCATCCGTGCCGCGTGCGAGGCAACGGGCCTCGAGACCCCGGAGTACTCGTACCTCTGCAGCCTGCAGGTCGCCCGCAAGACCTACGAACTCGACTCGTATCGCCTGCCCGTCGCTGCAATGGCGGCCGGATTCGAGGACTTCCACCACCACGACGCGCTGGCCGACGCCGAGGCGTGCGCAGCCATCGTGGTGCACGCGGCGAAGCGGCACGAGGCATCCACTCTTGCGGAGCTCGCGGCCGCCACCTCGACGCGCGTCGGCCGCATCCGTCCGATCCGGGAAGCGGTCGGACCCGCGGCGTAACCGAGCGATGTCACTGGCCACTGTCACACTGAAGACATGGATCCACTGCTTGCTCTCGTAATCGGTGCACTCGTCGGGCTCGTGCTCGGCGGCGCACTCGGCTGGCTGCTCAAGGTGCGCTCGACCCCGTCGGCGGATGTCGCGCCCATTGTCGAACTCGAAACCCGGGCCGCGGTCTCCGAGGCCAGGGCGCAAGGCTTGCGCGACCAGCTTGATGCGCAGCAGCAGCAGTTCCGCGAGCACCTGGGCCAGCAGGAGTCGCTGTTCCGTGACCAGATTGCGCAGCAGGAGGAGCGCCTGGGCGAATTCCAGCAGCGCCTGCGCGACATGCAGATCGCCGAAGCCGAGCGCGTCCGTGAAGACGGCAAGGTCCTCGTCGCGCTCAGCCCGGTCGCCGAAAGCCTGCAGGCCGTGCAGCGCAAGGTCGCCGAACTCGAGGAGCAGCGTCGCCAGCAGTACGGCGAGCTCAGCCAGCAGCTCAAATCGGCAAACGAATCGGAAGAGCGCCTGCGTGCGACCGCCGAGTCACTCGCGAGCGCGCTGCGCTCCAACAGCACCCGAGGTGTCTGGGGCGAGACGCAGCTGCGCAGCGTCGTCGAAGCAGCCGGGCTCATCCAGCGCGTGGACTTCGACGTGCAGTCGAGCATCACCTCGGATTCCGGCGCCGGGCGCCCCGACATGATCGTGCACCTGCCCGGCGGCAAGAGCATTGCGGTCGACGCGAAGGTGCCGTTCAACTCCTACCTCGATGCGAGCGCGATTCCCGCGACGGCTTCCGGCCCCGAACTGGCCAGGCGCGATGAACTCATGAAGGCGCACGTCAAGGCGGTCCGCGACCACATCGTGACGCTCGGCAGCAAGACCTACTGGGCCGGGCTCGACTCAAGCCCCGAGATGGTGATCGCCTTCATCCCGAGCGAGTCGCTCGTGTCCTCGGCACTCGAAGCCGACCCGAGCATCATGGAGTTCGCGTTCAGCAAGCGCGTAGCGCTTTCCTCACCGGTCACGCTCTGGTCGGTACTGAAGACCGTCGCGTTCAGCTGGCAGCAAGACGTGCTGACGCAGGAGGGCAAGAAGCTCTTCGATCTCAGCAAGGAGCTGTACGGCCGACTTTCGACCATGGCGGACCACGCCGACAAGCTGCGCCGCTCGATCGAGGGCACCGTCAACAGCTACAACCAGTTCGCCAACTCGCTCGAGAGCCGGGTCCTGGTCACGGCCCGCAAGCTCGGCTCGCTCGACGAGTCGAAGGTGCTTGGCGGGCCGGCCATCATCGATTCCGCGCCGCGCAAGCTCACCGCGCTGGAGCTGGAACTCCTCGTTGAGGATGCAGAAGACGCGAACCAGCCGGCTTAACTGCACGAAGCCTGGGCGCGCGCCCAGGCTTCGTGAGAGCTGCACGCTCCTTCAGACGCGGCTCAGAGCCACTTCTCAACGAGGTGATCCGCAAGAACGCGGCGGATCGTTCCGGAGCGACCACGAAGCACGATGCTCTCGGTGCGAATGATCGGACCCTTCTTCCGCACGCCGCCGACGAGCTGGCCGTCGGTGACGCCGGTCGCAACGAAATACGTGTTGTCACTGGTGACGAGATCGTCAATCTCGAGAATCTTCTCCAGGTCGTGGCCAGCGTCGATTGCCTTCTGCCGCTCGTCGTCGTCGCGCGGTGCGAGCTTCGCCTGGATGAATCCGCCAAGACCCTTCAGCGCACACGCGGTGATGATGCCCTCCGGCGTGCCGCCCCTGCCGACGCACATGTCGATCCTGGCGTCGTAGCGAGCCGCGTTGATGCCGCCGGCCACATCGCCATCGAGGAGCAGCCTCGTGCCTGCACCAGCTGCACGGATGTCTTCGATGAGCTGGGCGTGTCGCGGGCGGTCCAGCACCGCGACAACGAGGTCGGCGACATCCTTGCCCATGGCCTTGGCAAGCGCATGAATGTTCTCGCCGATCGGCTTACGGATGTCAACGACACCGTGACCCGCCGCCCCGGTCACGATCTTGTCCATGTAGAAAACCGCGGACGGGTCGTACATGCTGCCGCGGTCGGCGACGGCGATCATCGACAACGCGTTCTGCCTGCCGGCCGCAGTCAGCGATGTGCCATCGATCGGGTCCACGGCGATGTCACAGGACGGGCCACGTCCGTTCCCCACGTTCTCGCCGTTGAAGAGCATCGGCGCGTGGTCTTTCTCGCCCTCGCCGATCACGATGACCCCGTCGAAATTCACCGTACCGAGGAACTTGCGCATCGCATCAACGGCGGCCCCGTCGGCCGCATTTTTGTCACCGCGACCGATGAAAGGAACCGCACGGATGGCTGCGGCTTCGGTCGCCCGCACCAGCTCCATTCCGAGGTTGCGATCGGGGTGTTCAAAGTGGGATGCGGCGTCAGTATTCACAGAATCAATCCTAACGAGCCCATCGACAGTGAATTCGGCGCGGGCGGCCTGAGCGCGATTCCGCAGGCTAGAGTGCGCCCTGGTGCCCGGTGCCGGCGAGGATCGGTACGAGGCGCGTGACAGCGACGGGCCGTGCGAGCAGGCCCTCGAGCGAACGGTTCAGCTCGGCGACAGCCTTGCCCTCTCCATGCTCGTCGAGAAGCTCCGCCGACTCCCATTTTTCGAGCATGACGATGCTGCCATCCGGCGCATCGTGAATGGCGTAGAGGATGCATCCTGGCTCGTCGTGTACGGCCGCGATCGCCGGCTTGAGCGCCTCCACGACCTGGTCGTGACGCCCCTCGACGGGGACGAAGTACGCCGTGACGACAATGGGATCAGCCATCGAATCGGACCTTTCTCTCAACCAATGTTTTGATGCAACTCTAAAGGTCGAGCACGGCAGTCCACCCAACCGGCGCCCAGCTGCGGCCTCGGTATGATGGCAAAGCAGATCAACGCCAAGGGAGACGCAATGCCCATCGCAACACCCGACCAGTACGCCGAAATGCTTGACAAGGCAAAGGCCGGTGGTTTCGCCTATCCGGCGTTCAACGTCTCGTCCTCGCAGACGATCAATGCCGTCCTGCAGGGCCTGACCGAAGCGGGCAGCGACGGCATCATCCAGGTGACGACCGGTGGCGCCGACTACTTCGCGGGCCAGTCGGTCAAGAACCGTGCGTCCGGCGCGATCGCCTTCGCGAAGTTCGCCACCGAGGTCGCCAAGAACTATCCCGTCACCGTGGCACTGCACACCGACCACTGCCCGAAGGATGCGCTCGACGGCTTCGTGCTCCCGCTCATCGCAGCGAGCGAAGAAGAGGTGAAGGCCGGTCGCAACCCGCTCTTCCAATCGCACATGTGGGACGGCTCGGCCGTGCCGCTCGGCGAGAACCTCGAAATCGCGAAGGACATGCTCAAGCGCACCAAGGCGATCAACGCGATCCTCGAAGTCGAGATCGGCGTCGTCGGCGGCGAAGAGGATGGCGTCAGCCACGACATCAATGAACACCTCTACACCACGCTCGACGACGCGATCCAGACCGTCGAAGCACTCGGCCTTGGCGAGAACGGCCGCTACATGGCCGCCCTCACCTTCGGCAATGTGCACGGTGTTTACAAGCCGGGCAACGTCAGGTTGCGTCCCGAGCTGCTGAAGACGATCCAGGACGGACTCGCCGCAAAATATGGTCACGGGCCCAAGCCGCTCGACCTCGTGTTCCACGGCGGTTCCGGTTCGACGGATGCTGAGATCACGGAAGCAGTCGCCAACGGTGTGGTCAAGATGAACATCGATACCGATACCCAGTACGCGTTCACCAGTACGATCGCCGGCTACATGTTCAAGAACTACGACGGCGTGCTCAAGGTCGACGGCGACGTCGGCAACAAGAAGCTTTACGACCCCCGCGCCTGGGGCAAGGTCGCTGAGACCGGCATGGCCGCACGCGTCGTCGAGGCAACCAGGCAGCTCGGCTCGGCCGGCCACACGGGCGCGTAGCGGACCCGCCCGCCAAACGATTGCGCGTGGCGGGCAGACGGGCGCCTACGGGGTCGAATTGCGCGTGATGTACTGCGTGAATGCGGGGTCACCGAGCAGGAGCACGATCACGCACACCACGGTCACGAGGCCGATGATCACGCCCGCGACGAGCGGAATCCAGAACGTGATCCGACCCTTCCTCAACGAGAGCGCGGCGAGAATCGCGGTCATGAGCCAGCCAGCCACGTAGAGCACGACGACCCCGATCCCGATCTCATTCGCGATCGGAGTCGGCGTGTACGTGCCGATTCCGGCCTGTTGAAACGCGGCGTTGAGCGTCAGTGACAGATTGAGCATGCCTGGCACGGTCGTTCCGACATTGAAGAGACCGAACGCCAGCAGGGCGACGGTGGCAACACGATCGGCGGTGCGTAACGGTGTGCGCGAAGCATCCGTCGTAGGGGTCTCATCGGATCGCGCAACGGGCCGAGACTCGCGGGTCTCCGGCACGGGCACCGGCTCCGCGTGCGCGTGCTCGTATGGAACCTGGATGCGGGACTGCTGCTCCTCCGGAGTCGCGTACTCACCGTATTGCGGCCTCGGCCGCTCCGACTCGCTCATTGGGCCGATCGCCCACCGATGGCGCGGGCATCCGTCTTGCCCTGCAGATCCTTGCGCAACTCCTTGGGGAGCGAGAACATCAGGTCTTCCTCCGCGGTCTTCACCTGCTGGACGTCCCCGTAACCTGCAGCTGCGAGATCCTCGAGCACCTCCTGCACCAGCACCTCGGGCACGGATGCCCCGCTCGTCACACCCACGGTCGCCACGCCATCGAGCCACTCCTGCTTGATCTCGCTCGAATAGTCGACTCGGTACGCAGCCGTGGCCCCGTACTCAAGAGCGACCTCGACGAGCCGCACGGAGTTGGACGAGTTGGCTGAGCCGACAACGATGACGAGGTCGGCGTCCTCTGCCACCTTCTTAATTGCGACCTGACGGTTCTGCGTCGCGTAGCAAATGTCGTCGCTCGGCGGATCCTGCAGGTTGGGGAACCGCTCGCGCAATCGCCGAACGGTCTCCATCGTCTCGTCGACGGAGAGCGTCGTCTGGGAGAGCCAGACGACCTTGTTCGGATCCTTCACCTGGATGTTCGGGACGTCATCAGGGCCACTCACGAGCGTCACGTGCTCTGGCGCTTCGCCTGCCGTGCCCTCGACCTCTTCGTGGCCTTCGTGGCCGATCAGGAGGATTTCGAAGTCATCGCGCGCGAACCGCACCGCTTCGCGGTGAACCTTCGTCACCAGCGGGCACGTCGCATCGATCGCCTGCAAACCGCGCGCGGCCGCCGATTGCACAACGGCGGGCGAAACCCCGTGGGCGCTGAAGACCACATGCGCTCCGACGGGAACCTCGTCGACCTCGTCAACGAAGATTGCGCCCTGCTTCTCGAGCGTCGAGACGACGTGGATGTTGTGCACGATTTGCTTACGCACGTAGACCGGCGATCCGTAGTGCTCGAGGGCTTTCTCGACCGCAATCACGGCACGGTCCACGCCCGCGCAGTAGCCGCGGGGGGCGGCCAGCAGCACACGCTTGTGTCCGACGACCGGGGTATCCTTGAGCCTGCCCCGCGCACCGGGAATTCTCGGTACGGGAAGGCTGATCGTTGCGTCGCTCACACGGCCAGTCTAGGCCGGGAGCGCGGAAGAGACAGTGGGAGGTCCAGCGGATGACGGATGCGCCATCCACCGTCGACGCCCCGTGGCCGGTCGGGCTGCTGTCGAACAAGATCCGCGCGTATATCGACCGACTGGGCACCGCTTGGGTTGAGGGCGAGATCACGCAGTGGGGTGTGTCGGGCGGCAACGTTTACGGCAAACTCAAGGACCTCACCGAAGACGCCACAATAAGCTTCACGATCTGGTCGTCGGTGCGCGGCAAGCTGCCCGAGGACCTCAAGCAGGGTGACCGTGTCATCGCGCTGATCAAGCCGAACTACTGGGCCAAGGGTGGCAGCCTCACTATGCAGGTCTTCGAGATGCGGCATGTCGGCCTCGGCGACCTGCTCGAGCGTCTCGAGCGACTGCGCAAGCAACTGGCATCCGAGGGCCTGTTCGAGCTGAGTCGCAAGAAGCGGCTGCCGTTCCTTCCGCACTGCATCGGGCTCATCACGGGCAAGGACTCCGACGCCGAGAAAGACGTGCTGCGCAACGCCCAGCTGCGCTGGCCGGCGGTGCACTTCAAGACCGTTCACACGGCGGTGCAGGGCGACCGGGTGGTCACCGAGGTGACCGCAGCCATCCGCAGGCTTGATGCCGACCCCGAGGTCGATGTCATCATCGTGGCTCGCGGCGGCGGCGACTTCCAGAACCTTCTCGGATTCAGCGACGAGGCACTCGTGCGTGCGGCTGCAGCGAGCAACACGCCGATCGTAAGCGCGATCGGGCACGAAGCGGACCGACCACTCCTCGACGACGTTGCCGACCTGCGCGCCTCCACCCCGACGGATGCCGCCAAGCGCGTCGTTCCCGACGTCGCGGAAGAGCTCCTGCGCGTGCAACAGGCCCGAATGCGCCTCGGTTCCCGCCTGACGCACATGCTCCGGGTCGAGATCGACCGCATCGACCAGCTGCGTACCCGCCCGGTTCTCACCGCATCCGACTGGATCGTCGACTCCCGCGCGGAAGAACTCACGCGGTACGTCGCACGCGGGTCGGAGCTGCTGACGCGCGTGCTCGAACGGGCGACAACGCGAACCCGTGAACTGCAGGCGCAGTTGCGCGCGCTCTCCCCGCAGGGAACGCTCGACCGCGGATATGCGATCGTGCACGTGGCCGGCAACGGGATCGTGCGGGCACCGGAGCAGGCACCGGCCGGCACCGAACTCATCCTCACACTCGCCACCGGCGCTGTGGATGCCGTCTCCGCCGGCGCTCACGACGGCAAATAGAATGGAAGCCATGGCCAAGATCGAGGATCCAGCGACCCTCAGCTACGAAGAGGCGCGCGACGAACTCGTGCGCGTGGTGAGCGAACTCGAGCAGGGCTCGTCCACGCTTGAGGAGTCGCTCGCCCTTTGGGAACGCGGCGAGGCTCTCGCCCGGCGCTGCGAGGAGTGGCTGATCGGGGCCAAGGCACGACTCGACGCGGCGCGCGCAGGAGCTGCGGAGGCGGCATCCGCGACCGCTTCGAACGAATGAGCCCGACAAAGCGTCCACCGCGCGTCGTCGCTGAGCTCGGCCGCCCGGAGACGCCAGCCGAGACCGCCGCACGCCAGGCGGAGACCTCGCGAAACCACCGCAGCCGTCAGACCGTCAATAATCTCGTCTACTCGCTGCTGGCGACCGTCGCCGTCGTCGCGGTCATCGTCCTCCTGGTTCCGCGCGGTCAGCCGACCGTCTATCAGAACGTCGACTATGCAACGTACGCCGCCCAGGCGCAGGGTTCAGAGCCGGACCCGCTGGTGAGCCCGAAACTGCCTTCCGGATGGAAATCCAACTCGGCGTCGCTGCGCACCAAGACCGCGGACGGCATCGACTCCTGGTACATCGGGCTGATCACGCCGAACCAACAGTACGTTGGGGTCACTCAGGGCTTCAAGGCGAACCCGACGTGGCTGTCCGCCCAGGTCAACCAGTCGCTCGCGACAGGCACGACGACGATCGACGGTGTCACCTGGGACATCTACGACAACCGCAACTCCGGCGCCAACTACGGCAACGTCGCATACGCGCTGACGACCGCATCCGGTGTGAGCACCTACGTCGTGTTCGGCACGGCGACGCCTGCCGAAATCGAGGTCGTGGCCCGAGCGCTTGCCCCGGCCATCACAGCGAACGGAGCGACGCAATGAGCGTGCGGCCATCCAGCGTGTGGGCTGCCATGCTCCGCGGCAACGAACGCTTCGTCGCGGGTTCGCCGCAGCATCCCCGACAGGACGTCGAACGACGCGAGAGTCTCGTGGATGCGCAACTGCCACTCGCCGCGATCTTCGGATGCAGCGACTCACGCCTGGCCGCGGAGATCATCTTCGATCTCGGGCTGGGCGACGCGTT
>JAUZGC010000067.1 GCA_030840105.1 Microbacteriaceae bacterium | reverse complement strand
TGGCAGGTTGAGCGCGACCTTGCGCACGCGCCGCGCACGGTGTGGGGCGCGACCCGGGCCAGCGTGAGTATGGAAGGGTTCGGTGCGCGGCTGCTTGCACTGCAGGATCCCGACGGTCAGTGGTCGGGCGGGGCGTACTTCCCGGGGGATTTCGACTTCCACGGTGCCGAGGCTGCCGAGGGCGCGGGGCAACCGTGGACGGCGACGACGTGGGCCCTCAATTCGCTCCGCGACTGGGGCGTCGATGCGGCAGTTCTTCGCGGAACCGCTGACCTGCTCGCCGCGAACAGCCGCTGGGAGTACGACGAACTCCCGTACTGGGGTGGCGAGGTCGACTGCTGCATCAACGCGTATACGCTCGCCAACGGCGCGTGGCTCGGCGCGGATGTCTCGGGAATCGCTGCGTGGTTCCTCGACCACCGCATGGCGGACGGCGGCTGGAACTGCGAGTGGGTCGATGGCTCGACTCGCTCGTCGTTCCATTCCACGCTAAACACCCTGCAGGGGCTTCTGTATTACGAGGCGGCGACCGGCGGCGACGACGCGTTGCGTGCCGCCCGTCGAGCCGGCGAGGAGTACCTGCTCGAGCGTCGGCTTATGCGGACCCTATCCACAGGCGAGCTCGTCGCCCCGTGGGTGACGCACTTCGCGTATCCGTTCCGTTGGTTCTACAGCGTGCTCAAAGCGGCGGACTACTTCAGGGCCGCGGCGCTGCGCGACGGCACGGCGCCCGATCCGCGGCTCGCCGATGCGATCGAAGCGATCCGCGCGGCCCGCCGCCCCGACGGCACCTGGCTGCAGGAGCGCCGTCACCCCGGGCGGGTGTGGTTCGAGGTCGACGTACCGCCCGGCGAGCCGTCCAAATGGCTCACCTTCCACGGCACGCGTGTGCTCGCGTGGTGGGATTGACTCGCGGTGGTGAGATTGAGTGGACTCGTGCGCGCCCTTCACTCCAGTTCCTCTCCGGCAAGCGTAGCCACTGCCTCGATCTCGACAAGAGCGCCCGGGCGTGCGGGGGTGACGGCAAGGACGGTAACGGCGGTACGCCGATCGCCCCAAACCGAGCGGGTTGCGGCGTAGGCTGCCCCCGGGTCGACCCCGGTTGCGAGATAGATCGTCAGTTTTGCAACGTTCTCGGGGCCGGTTCCGGCTTCGGCGAGCACGGCCAGCACGTTGCGCATGGCCTGCTCCGTCTGCGCTCCGAGGCCGTCGAGCAGGGCGCCCGTATTGTCCGTTCCGTTCTGCCCGCCGACGTACAGCGTCGGCCCGGCGGGAACGATCATGCCCTGCGCGAAGGCGGGATTGTGATGCAGCTGGGGTGGGTCGACCGGCGTGGGTTGAGCGGTCATGGTGGTGTCCCTTCCTTCAGGTCCTTCCTGAGTATCCCGCCGGTCACCTGCACTCCTCTACCCCTGTCGGTTGGCCAGCCGATGGGAGCACCATCGTCGACCTTGCGCTCGGTGACGACGGGTGGATCGACCTGATCATCCGCTCCGGCCGGCTTATCCAAGTACGCCCCACCACGCGGCTGCAGGCCGGGGACACCCGTACTCACTCAGGTTGGCGCCGATGCGAACCTCGGGGCGTGGGTCCAAGCGTTTGACGTTTGGCGTGGCGACCTGGTGTGGTGCTCGGGTCCGGCGACCTGATAGATTCCTGCTGTCCGCGTAGCGAGGGAGGTGATGCCCGGTGAACGTCGTATCCATTGGGTGCTCCTCGTCTTACGCGACGGGCGGTCGACTGACCTGAGTGTCGTCGGGAGCACCGTGACGAGGTGACCCCGAAAGGTACTACTCATGCAATTCATTTCTCAGACGACGTCGGACGGCGTCGTCGAAAGCTCATTCACCGTCGGCGGCGTCCCGGGCGTGCTCTGGTCCCCGGATGTCGGCGCCGATCCGGCGCCTCTTGTGCTCATGGGGCATCCGGGTGGCCTGCACAAGAAGGCGGGCGGGCTGGTTGCCCGAGCTGCCCATCTCGTGACCGTCTTCGGGTTCCACGCCGCGGCGATCGACGCCCCCGGGCACGGCGACCGCGAGAGATCCGCCTCCGACGCGGCGTGGGTCGACGAGATGCAGCGCGCTCGCAGGGCGGGGGAGCCGCTCGGTTCGATCGTGGCGGCATTCAACGCGTCCATCGCGGAGCGTGCCGTACCCGAGTGGCGTGCGACGCTGGATGCGCTCCAGGCGTTGCCCGGGATTGATGCCGACCGGCCGGTTGGCTACAGCGGGATGACGCTCGCGACCGAGATCGGCTTTCGGCTCGCGGCAGCGGAGCCACGCATCGGCGCCGTGGGGCTGGGCGCGGCGTTCGCCTCCGACGCGCTGCTGGATGTCGCTCGTGGCGTCAGCGTGCCCGTGCAGTTCCTGCTGCCGTGGGACGACCCCGAGATCGGCCGAGAATCGGGGCTGGCCCTTTACGACGCGATCGGCTCGGCGGAGAAGTCTCTGCACGCGTTCCCCGGCCCGCACCAGAGCGTGCCGTCGTTCGAGGCCGAGGATTTTGCCCGATTCCTGGCCCGTCATCTCCTGCCGGAGACACACTCGGGCGCATGACGCGTGGCTTCCCGGCGATGACGGGCTCATCGCGGGACGTCCAGCCTGAATGCCTCGCGGCGCAGGCGGGTCAGTTCTCGCCGCGACCGGTCTCTTCGGCCAGCTCGACGATGATCCCCTCCGGGCCCCGGACATAGCAGAGCCGGTAGATGCCCTCGTAGTCGACGACGTCACGGACCAGGTCGCAGCCGTGCTCTCTGGCCGTCGTGACAGCCGCGTCGATGTCGTCGACGACGAGCGCGACATGACGGATGCCGTGCCGATTCGACGGCGCGGCATCCCGCCCGCGGTCGTCGGCAGGTGTGATGAATCTCGTGAGCTCGAGCCGACCCTGGTTGTCCGGCGTGTGTACCGTCACGAGTTCAACGTGGGAGTCGTCGAGCCCGTTGACCCGGCCCACCCATTCGCCTTCGACGATCATGGGTGGATCCGCTTCAAGCCCGAGCGCAACGAAGAACGCGGTAGCCGCGGCGAGGTCGTCCACGATGATCCCGACGTGGTCGAGGCGTCGAATGCTCATCGGTCGCCCCCCAAGTAGTCCTCGAGGGAATCGAGCGCCCCCACCCAGCCGTCGTAGAAGCTTCCGTCGCCCTCGCTCCCGGCGACGCCGCGCAGATCGAATGTCATGCGCGTGCCGTCGCCAGCGGGCTCAAGGGTGACCACGATGACCGGAGTGTCGTCAGGGTCGGCTCCTGGGAAGCCCCAGGTGAACACGAGGCGCTTGAACGGCTCGACTTCGAGGTAGACACCGCCGGTGATCACCTTCTCGCCGGTGGCATTGTTGACCATCGTGTACGTGTAGGTGCCGCCTATCCGCGCGTCGACATCGACCGATTCTCGTGGGGTGGACGCCCCGCGCGGATGCCACCACTGCGCCACCGAGTCGGGGTCGGTCCAGGCTTCCCAGATCGCCTCGGGGGCGGCTTCGAACGTGCGGACGAGCGTGAAGCCCTTGGATGCGTCGATCATGGGTGGTCTCCTCGTTCCTGGTAGTCGGCCTCGCGTGTACGGCGGTTCCTGAGATGCTCGTCGAGGAGGTCGAATCGTTCGGTCCAATCGGCGCGCTGTTGCTCGATCCACGCGGCTGCCTCATCGAGGGTGGCGGTCGCGAGCGAACAGTCGCTCCACTGCCCTCTCCGGTCTCGCACGACGAGTCCTGCCTTCTCGAGCACGTTCAGATGCTGGGACACGGCGGGTCTGCTCATCGGGTAGTGCTCGGACAGATCACCGACGGTGAGCGATTTGGTGCGCAGACGTGTGACGATGTCGCGGCGCGTCGGGTCTGCCAACGCAGCGAACGCCATGCTGAGCCGGTCCGGAGCCACCATGTAAGCACCTTCTTACGTAAGTGATGTCTTACACGGTAGCGGCGATGGCTGGGATCGGTCAAGGGCGTGACGGCTGGGATCGGTCAAGGGCGTGATCGGGGAGTGGCGAGGAGCTCAGCTTTTGCCTCGAGTCGGATCGGGGGAGTACTGGAGGACGCACCGCGGTCACCGTCAGCGACACGAAGAAACACGTGTTCTGGCCGGCATGGTCGAGCTGGCGCGCTACCTGACATCCATTCAGGATCGCATCCGGATTTCGGGTTCGGTGGTGTAGTTGCGGCCGGCGGGTGAGGTCCAGGTCAGGTTCCCGGTGCCGTCCCGAGCTTGAGCAACCTGCCAGTCGGTTTTGTGCTTGAGAATGTGGTGACTTTTGCACAGATGAGCGAGGTTGTCGTGGCGGGTTTGGCCGTCGTGGGCCCAGTCTCGGGTGTGGTCGATCTCGCAGCGGGCGGCGTGGCGGGAGCAGCCGGGGAAGCGGCAGGTGACATCCCGCACCTGTAACCAGTTCTTCAAATCCTGCGGCACCCGGTAACTGTCCCGACCCACCGAAAGCACAGCACCGGTCTCCGGATGGGTCAGCAACCGGATGAAGCTCGGGGCGTGGCCGGCGAGTGTGCGGGCGGTGGCTGGGTCGATCGGCCCGTACCCGTCAAGGGTCGCCGGGAGGTCATCCCGGCCGAGGAGGGTGAGGACGGGGACGGTCACGAACACTTTCGCGGTGACCCCGGACGCCGTGCCGTCGCCGGGTTGGCCGTCGATGAGCAGGTCACGGAACACGTCCGCGCGCAGCTGGGTGAGAGTGCGCACCTCG
>JAUZGC010000047.1 GCA_030840105.1 Microbacteriaceae bacterium | reverse complement strand
TGAGGTGCTGGTCCTCGAGAAGTGCGGTAGCGCCATCCGGCAGCGTGAGCTTGGTGATCTCGGATGCCGCGCGCACGACCCGGCGGAACCGTGCGGCCTCGCGGTCGGCGAAGATCGCACCCCAGGTGAAGGTCGGGACCTCGCGCATAGCGATGGTCTCGGGGAACAGCACAGCCGAGTTGGTGTCATAGCCGGGAGTGAAATCGACGAAGCGGATCGGCACAAAGAGCTTGTTTCCGTAGTCGCCGGCCTCCAGCTCTGCGATGAATTCGGGCCAGACGACCTCGATGACCAGCGCCTCGACGAGACGGTTGGTGCTGCCGTTCTGGGTGTACATCGGGAAAACGACGAGGTGACGCAGCCGGTCCACGCGCTGCTGCTGCGGCTGGAATGCAGCGAGCGAATCGAGGAAGTCTGGCACTGCGAAGTCGCCATCCACCCACCGCCGGAAGTCCGCGTGCAACGCGTCGAGATAGTCGGCATCGTGCGGGAACAGAGGTGCGAGTTCGGCGATTGCCTCGACGATGGCGCCCACGCTCGAGCGCGCGGCCGCGCGATCCGCGGGCTCTGGCACGGAGCCATCCTTGATCTGGAGCGGTTGCAGCGCGATCGCGGCAGCCTTCAGTCGCAGCCAGGCCGGGTGCGTTGCGATGTCCTCGGCGGCACGGCGGGCGTGCTCGACAACCTCGGGCTCTCCGACAATTGCGTTCGAGCTGAACTGGGATACGAACTGAGACATGGCGAACCTCCCGTCGATGGGTCGAGCCGCGGGCGCGGCGACAAAGCGATTTTGTGCGCTGATTCGAGACTAGCCGCCAGTGGTGAGCGTTTTCTTGACGAGTATGGCGATCTCGTGCGTCAGACACCCGCTGGGCGCACGCATCCGTCGAGGGATGCGCGGCGCCTAGACTCTCGCACATGGCCACAGCCGCGGATGTCAGGAATGCCCTCGCCGAAGTCGCCAATTCGGACGACGCGGTTTTCCTGCAGCGCTTCTTCAAGACCGGGCCGGGCCAGTACGGCGCGGGCGACGTCTTCATCGGTGTGCGCGTTCCGCAGGCGCGGGCGGCGGCCAAACGATTCAGGGACCTCCCGCTCGAGGAGATCGGAACGCTGCTGGGTAGTGAGGTACACGAGCACCGCCTGGTCGCGCTGATCATCCTCAATGCCCGGTTCGCGGCGGTGAGCCGCGCGACGACGAGGGCCAACGATGCGCGCGACCGCATCGCAGCCTTCTATCTTTCGGCCGTGCGGGCCGGGCGTGTCAACAACTGGGATCTGGTCGACTCATCCGTGGAGTTCGTGCTCGGCGAGTACCTGTTCGACCGCCCGCGAGACCTCCTGTTCGCGCTCGCCGCGAGTGCGAGCCTGTGGGAACGGCGGGTGGCTGTGCTCGCGAGCTTCGCATTGCTCAAGCGCGGGGATGCGAGTACGACGCTCGAGCTCGCCGAGCGGCTCCTCGGCGATCGCGAAGACCTGATCCACAAGGCCGTGGGATGGATGCTCCGCGAGACCGGCAAGCGCGTCGATCCTGCCCTGCTCACCGGCTTCCTCGACGACCACGCGGCGCGGATGCCCCGCACCATGCTCAGCTATGCGACCGAGCACCTCGATCCCGCGGTGCGAGCCGAGTACCGCTCCCGGCGGTGACGACCATGTCAGGGACGTTGCGGCCGCTTCCTCGATGTATCAGCGCGCACGATCCGTTGGATGCGCTCCGGCGCGGTCTCGTCCTGCAGTGACGTGGTGTCGCCGAGGGCGCGGCCGTCGACCACATCGCCCAGGAGCCTGCGCATGATCTTGCCGGAGCGCGTCTTGGGCAGGTCCGGCACGATGAAGATGTCGCGCGGCTTGGCGACCGGGCCGATGTCGTGCGTGATGCGGGCGCGAAGGATCGGAGCCAGCTCGTCGCGCAGCGCCAGCCAGGCATCCACGTCATCAGCGTCGGCCGGGGCGACCGCGGGAATGACGAAAGCCGCGATGGCCTCGCCCGTCGTGGCATCCGAAACCCCGACAACGCCGGCCTCGCCGACGAGCGGATGCGCCACGAGCGCGGACTCGATCTCGATGGTGGAGAGCCGGTGCCCTGACACGTTGATGACGTCGTCGACGCGACCGAGCAGCCAGATGTCTCCATCCGCGTCGTACTTGGCACCGTCGCCGGAGAAGAAGTAACCCTGGTCAGCGAAGCGCGCCCAGTACGAATCGCGGAATCGCTCCGGGTTGCCCCAGACCGTGCGCGCCATCCCCGGCCAGGTGCCGTCGATCACGAGGTAGCCGCCGGATCCGTGTGGCACCTCGGTGCCGTCGTCGTCGACCACGAGGGTGCGGAGACCCGGCAGGGCGCGGAGCGCGGATCCGGGCTTCAGTGTCGAGACCCCGGGAAGCGGAGCCATGACAGCAGCGCCCGTCTCGGACTGCCACCACGTGTCGACGATGGGCGCCCGCCCGCCGCCGATGTTCTCGTGGAACCAGACCCAGGCCTCCGGGTTGATGGCCTCGCCGACGGAACCTAGCAGACGGATGCTCGCCAGGTCGTATTCGGTCGGCAGGCCACCCGGGAACCACGTCATGAACGTGCGGATGAGCGTCGGCGCCGTGTAATACGTCGTGACGCCGTAGCGTTCGATGATCTCGAAGTGCCTGGCCGGGTGTGGTTCGTTCGGCGTGCCCTCATAGATGACGGATGTCACCCCATTCGAGAGCGGCCCGTAGAGCACGTAGGTGTGGGCGGTGACCCAGGCGAGGTCGGCTGTGCACCAGTACACGTCGGTGTCTTTGGCGTCGAAGACAGCCCAGTGGCTCCAGGATGCGTGGGTGAGGTAGCCGCCCGAGGTGTGCACGAGGCCCTTGGGCTTACCCGTCGTGCCAGAGGTGTAGATGATGAACAGCGGGGTTTCCGCGTCGAAGAACTCGGGCTCGTGTGTGTCGGATGCCGCATCGACGACGTCGTGCCACCAGACGTCGCGGCCCGACGTCCACGGGATGTCGCTGCCCGTGCGCTGCACCACGAGCACATGTTCGATGGAGTCGACGCCCGCGACAGCGGCATCCGCTGCCTCTTTGACGGCGACGGCTTTGCCTCGCCGGAACTGGCCGTCGCTCGTGACCAGCAGTTTCGCGCCCGTGTCCTCGACCCTGAAACGCAGCGCCTCGGCCGAGAAGCCGCCGAATACGAGCGAGTGGATCGCACCGATCCGTGCGATCGCGAGGGTGATGATGACGGTCTCCGGGATGACCGGCAGGTAGACGACGACCCGGTCGCCGGCGACGATCCCGAGTTCCGTCAACGCGTTCGCGGCCCTGGACACCTCGCGCTGCAGCTCGGCGTAGGTCAGCGTGCGGCGGTCGCCGCGCTCGCCTTCGAAGTGGAAGGCGGCCTTCTCGCCCTTTCCGGATGCGACGTGCCGGTCCACGCAGTTCACCGCGACGTTGAGCTTCCCGCCCACAAACCACTCTGCACTCGGAATCGAGAGTTCGCCCGAATTCGCGGGACGCGCCGGCTGCCAGGTGTGGTCGGTCTGCCACGGCTCGGCCCAGTCGAGGCGGCGCGCCTGTTCCGCCCAGAATGCGACCGGGTCGCCTTCTGCTCGAGCCCACCACGAGGAATCGACGTTCGCCTGGGCGGTGAAGTCGGCCGGGGCGGGGTAGCGGCGGTTCTCGGTAAGCAGGTTCGCAATCGTCACAGTCGACCGTAACCCGGACGCTTCTCGTACGCCCCATCGGTGAGCAACCATCCGTAACACTTGCGATGATGGGACCATGACCAGAACCGTTCGTGGCGCTCGCGTGCTCATCACCGGTGCCGCCTCGGGCATGGGCAGGCTTTATGCGGAGCGTGCTGTCGCAGAGGGCGCGCGGGCCGTCATTCTCTGGGATCGGGACAGCGCGGCACTCGACTCTGTGACGCTCGCCTTGCGGGCATCCGTGATCGCGGCGCGGGAGTCCGGCGCCTGGGGCGCGGCTACCCGGTCGCCGAGTTCCGCGGCTGGCGAACCGCACACCACGGTGCATCCCTACGTCGTCGACCTTGGCGAGCTGGGTGCGATCGCTCAGACCGCGCAGCTGGTGCGCAAGGATGTCGGAATCCCGGACGTCTTGATCAACAACGCCGGCATCGTGCGCGGCAAGTACTTCTGGGAGCACGACAACGGCGAGGACATCCGTCCGACCATGCAGGTCAACGCGCTCGCGCCCATGTACATCGCCCGCGAATTCCTTCCTGGCATGATCCAGAGCTCGCGCGAGGCCCGCATCGTCAACATCGCCTCGGCCGCCGGCATGCTCTCGAATCCGCGGATGAGCGTGTATGCGGCATCCAAGTGGGCGCTCATCGGCTGGAGCGACTCGCTGCGCCTCGAGCTGGTGCAGCAGGGCTTCGGCCACGTCAAGGTCACCACCGTTGCGCCCAGCTACATCTCGACGGGAATGTTCGAGGGTGCGCGTGGACCGCTGCTGACGCCCATCATGACCCCTGAGTACGTGGTATCACGCGTCTGGAGTGCCATGCTCGCCGGCAAGCCACTGCTCATGCTGCCGTGGGCGGTCGGACTCGCGAAGACCATCAAGGGCATCCTGCCCACGAAGGCATGGGACGTCCTCGCCGACCGGGTCTTCGGTGTGTACTCGAGCATGGACGAGTTCACCGGCCCGGATCGCGCCTAGCGCCTGGCTCGTAATACTCTGCTGAGCCAGATGCGATGGCTCTGAGGAGATTCGGGGATGCTGGCGGCTGGCGGCTGGCTCAAGCGCAACTGCATCGACCACACGCGTGCTACCTCGGACCTCTCGGAGCTTGGATCGTTCCGCTCCTGCACAGGGTCTTGCTCGTCTGACTTGTCCCAGGACTCGTGCGTTCCCTGCAGAAGTATGTTCGATCCTGCCAGACTCGTTTCATGGCCTCAGTCGTAGACGCGTTCACCGCATCGCTTGATGCGGTGCGGTCTGCGGCCGCCGCGATCCCGGCCGGGGTCGAGGCCGTGAAGCAACTCGATCAGAACGCTCTGCTGGCATCGCTTCGCGCATTGTCCGAGATTCGCCGCATTCTGGATGCGCGCGTGTCGCTGGTTGCCGGGGAGATCGGGTATCGCTCCCGCCGAGAGCTCGGCTACGAGGGGCTCGCGCAGAAGGAGGGGTTCCGCACCCCAGAGGCGCTGATCCAACATGAAACCGGCTCGACCGCGCGGGGCGCCCTGACGCTCGTGCAGGCTGGCGCGATGGTGCATGACGCCCTGGCCGAACAACAGCCAGGTGGTGACGCGCTCGCTAGCGAACAATCACTGCGCGAACCCTGGCTGACAGTCGTTGGCACAGCGGTTGCCAACGGGACGCTCTCGGTGGATGCCGCGAACGCAATCCGGTCCGGACTCGGCGAACCCGCCACCGATTCGACGGATACGACAGATGCCACCGGTGCCGGCGTGACCAGCGATGATCTCGCGGCCGCGGCAACCACCCTGGTGGCAGAAGCCGTCACCCTCAACGCCGATCGTCTCTTCAAACGGGCACGGGAACTACGCGATCAGCTTGACGCCGCCGGGATCGCCAACCGGGAACGCGAGATATACAACGAGCGGTCGGTGCGGCGGGTCCGACGCCCGAACGGGCTCAGCCGGTACATTCTCGACCCCGACATTGAGTCCGCCGCATTCTGGGACGACGTCTACGACACGCTCACCTCTCCCAGGCGTGGCGGGCCCCGGTTCGTGGACGACACCGACAAATCCTGGGCCGACGCGATCTCAGGTGATCCGCGGACGACCGAACAGTACGCGCACGACGCCCTCACCCAACTCCTCCGGATCGGCGTCGACACCGATACCGACGGCACCCACACCATCGTCGGGTCCCGCCCACCCGCGGTCCGGGTGCTGGTCACCGCAACCGCGCTGGAACACCGCACCGGGCACGGCCGGATCGAAGGATCCGACGTCCCCGTCTCCATCGAGACCGTCGAACGCGCAGCCTGCACCGCCGGCACCGTGACCATCACCTTCGACGACACCGGCCAACCCATCAACCTCGGTAGAGACCACCGCCTCTACAACACCCACCAACGGGTAGCCCTCGCCGCCCGCGACGGCGGATGCCGCTGGCCGGGCTGCGACCGGACACCCCGCTGGTGCGAAGCCCACCACACCCGACACTGGAAACGCGACCACGGCAACACCAACCT
>JAUZGC010000001.1 GCA_030840105.1 Microbacteriaceae bacterium | reverse complement strand
ACTCCGCGATGAACTCGATGAGGCCGGGATCGCGAACCGGGAGCGCGCCATCTACGACGAAAGGTCCGTGCGCAGGGTCAGGCGACCGAATGGGATCAGCCGGTACATCATCGACCCCGACATTGAGACCGCCGCGTACTGGGACGACGTCTACGACACCCTCACCTCCCCCAGACGCGGCAGGCCCCGATTCGTGAACGAAACCGACAAGACGTGGGCGGATGCAATCACACACGACCCCCGCACCACCGGGCAGTACGTGCACGACGCCCTCACCCAACTGCTGCGGATGGGGGTCGACGCGGACACCGCAGGCAGCCACACCATCACTGGTACGCGTCCCCCTGCGGTCCGGGTGCTCGTCACCGCGACCGCGTTGGCTCAGCGCACCGGTCACGGCCGGATCGAAGGATGCAACACCCCCGTCTCGATCGAAACCGTCGAACGCGCCGCCTGCAACGCCGGCACCGTGACCATCACCTTCGATCACACCGGGCAGCCGATCAATCTGGGCCGAGAACAACGCCTCTACACCCGCCACCAACGCATCGCCCTCGCCGCCCGAGACGGCGGCTGCCGCTGGCCGAACTGCGACAGGTCACCCAACTGGGCAGAAGCGCACCACATCCGGCATTGGAAACGCGACCACGGCGAGACGAATCTCACCGACGGGCTACTCCTGTGCCGACATCATCACCTCCTCCTCCACAACAACCACTGGGAAATCCGACGGGAGAACTCCGACTACTGGCTGGTCCCACCGCCGGACATCGACCCCGCGCAGACACCACGACTGATGCCGAGCAAAAGCGCCGCACTACACGACCTACAACGGGAACTGCAACGCGAACACCCGCGCCAACTGCAGCGAAGCCCGGGCCACAGCCACAGCCACGCCCACGCCGACGTCCACGCTCACAGCCACGACCACGACCACGACCACGACCACGAACAGCACCCAAACACCGCAGCGAGCTGACGACGCAACCCCTACGGAATCAGCCCAAGCCTGCCTCAACACCCGGGGAATCATCGCAAGCCTTCCCCAACGCCCCATGCAATCAGCGCGAGGTTCCCCACCCCACGCAATCAGCGCAGCTTCCCCACCCCACGCAATCAGCGCAGCTTCCCCACCGCGCGCCTAGCCCTGCCACGTCGACGGATCCAGGGGGACCTCGTCGATTGCGGCCCACAGGGCATCCGGAATCGTCTGCGCGGCGAGTTCCGCCGAGGCATCCGCATCGGCAACAGTGCGCATGCCGATGATCGTCGACGTGATGCGCGGGTCGCGCAACGAGAAGTGCAGCGCCGCAGTCACGAACGGCACACCGAAGTCGTTGCAAATCGCGCCGATCGCGTTCGCCGAGTCGAGGAGCGCCGCGGGGGCGTCATCGTAGGCATATCGGCCGGCGGAAACCGGCCACTTCGTCAGCATGCCGCCGCCGTATGGCGAGGCGTTGAGCACGCCGAGTCCGCTCGATGCGGCGAGCGTGAGCAGGGCATCCGCCGACCGGTCGACCAGGGTGTAGCGGTTGTGCGTGATGAGCGCCTCGAACAGGCCGGTCTCGACGTACGCGGCGAGCATGTCGACCGGCCCGCCCGAGATACCGAGGTGCCCGATCACGCCATCCTCGCGAGCCGCAACGAGTGCAGCAACGGGACCGTCGTCGGCCATCGAGGCCTCCCACGTCGTGTTTTCCGGATCGTGCAGGAACACCATCGGCAAGTGATCGAGCCCGAGCCGGTCGAGGCTTTCCTCGAGCGAGCGACGCATCCTGGCGCCGTCGAACTGACCGGTCGTCATATCGCGGTCGGCCTTGGTCTGGATCACGAAGTCGTCTGGCACGCCGCCGTACTCGCGGATGGCGACGCCAAGCCGTCGCTCGGCCTCGCCCCATCCGTAGTTGTTCGACGTGTCGAGATATCGCACCGACGCGTTCTCGAAGAGGCGATGGATCAGGGCGATTGAGTCCCGCTCCGGAACGTCGGGGCCGCCGTCGAACGGCCGCCAGGTGCCAGACCCCGCGCAGAGCTTCGTCACGCGAAGGCCGGTCGCCCCCAGTTCGATCGTGTTGCTGTGCATTTCCATCGCTTTCCCGGCCGACTTGACCGCTGGAGAAAAACCCGTCATCCTGTCGGGAATGCGGTTTCCCACAAGAACCGACTACAGCGTAAACCGCCCAGCGACGGGCAGGCAAGGAGACATCCACGATGTCGGACCAGGCGATCGGAACCGCGACGACACGGACAGCGGCCGCCTTCGCGATGCGCGCAGACTTGCCAAGCCAGCTCTTCGGCGACCGCGAGCGCGAGCGGCTCGCAGCCGTCCTGCGGATCGACACGGACGCGACGATTGAAGATTTCTCGCTGTTGTCGACGGAGCGGATGGCCGAGCTCGAAGTCCTCATCACCGGCTGGGGATGCCCGCACATCGGCACGGCAGAACTCGCGGCGATGCCGAACCTGAAGGCCATCATCCATGCCGCGGGCACGGTGAAAGGCCATCTCGACGACACGGCCTGGGATCGCGACATCCGTGTGACGTCCGCGGCCGCGGCGAATGCCGTCCCCGTCGCGGAGTACACGCTCGCCATGATCCTTCTTGCCGGCAAGGCCGTGCCTGGATACATCCGCGACTACTCACGCTCACTCGAGCCGTACACCGAGGTGCCCGATCCCCGGATCGGTAACTACCAGCGAACGATCGGCATCGTGGGGGCGTCCAGGGTCGGCCGGCGTGTGATCGAACTGCTCGCACCGTTCGACTTCACGGTGTTGCTCTACGACCCGCAACTCTCACCCCACGATCCCGTGCTCGGGCTCGCGAAAGCCGCCAGCCTCACCGAGATCTTCGCCTCGAGTTCGATCGTCAGCGTGCACGCGCCGCTCCTGCCGGAGACCCGCGGGATGATCGGCTCCGAGCTGCTCGACCTCCTGCCGCCCGGAGCGACGCTCATCAACACCGCCAGGGCGCCGATTGTCGATCAGAATGCCCTCGAAGCGGCCGTTCGCGAGCGCGGACTCCGCGCCATCCTCGACGTGACCGATCCAGAGCCGCTCCCCCTCGACCATCCACTGCGGACGCTTCCCGCCGTGGTGCTTACGCCGCACGTCGCAGGCGCGCTCGGAAACGAACTCCGGCGGCTCGGCGAGTGCGCCGTTCACGAGGTTGAGCGGTTCGTTGCGGGCGAGCCGGCCGAGCATCCAGTCACGAAGGATGCACTGGTCGCGGTGGCCTGAATGCGTCGGCTTGACATTCGCGATTCTTCGCGCTTATCCTGACCGGAAAGCGCATTCCGAATCGGATCGTTCGAGAGTTCGAAACGTTCGAGGTGTGAGGTCATCCGATTCGTCGAATGACTCCACCGGGAGCGCCAAACAAGGAGGTTTGCACATGAGTTCCACCGCCGCGAGCACCCTGCGCGAATACGACGCACAGGCTTACATCGACGGCCGCTTCGAGCAGGCGGGTTCCGACTGGATTCCCGTCCTCGACAAAGCATCCGGAACTCCATTTGCACGATACGGCAACTCCACCGCTGAGCAAGTTGACCGCGCCGTGCGAATCGCAAAGCGCGTCCAGCCCGAGTGGGGAGCGGTCAACGCGAACACTCGCAGCGAGATCATCCGCGCCTTCGCCGGGGAGCTCGAGAAGCGCCACGACGAACTGATCACGCTCCTCATCCGCGAAACCGGTGGAACCAGGGAGAAGGCCGAAGAAGAGCTCGGGCAGGCGATCACGCAACTTCTCAACTCGGCCACCCAGCTCACCGAGAACGCAGGCTCGATCCTGCCGCCGTACAAGGACGGCAAGATCTCGCTCTCGCGCGCCGTTCCCCTCGGAGTCATCGGCCTCATCGTGCCGTGGAACTACCCGATGAGCCTTGCCATGCGCGCGCTCGCACCCGGTCTCGCTTACGGAAACGGTGTCGTGCTCAAGCCGGCCGAACTCACTCCGATCGCGGGTGGCCAGATCCTGGCCGAGGCGGCACACGCTGCCGGCGTACCCGCAGGAGTCTTCAACGTCGTACCCGGCGATGGCGCGACCGGTCGCACACTGTCCGAGCACCCGGACCTCGACCTGGTCCACTTCACGGGATCGTTCGAAGTCGGCCACCAGATCGCCAACTTCGCCGCCCGATCGTTCCGTGCCGTCGCGACCGAGCTCGGTGGCGACAACGCCTTCGTCGTTCTTGACGACGCCAACATCGACCAGGCCGCCAGCTGCGCGGTGTGGTCAGCGCTCTGGTACCAGGGCCAGACCTGCATCACGGCCGGTCGTCACATCGTGATGCGCGATGTCGCGGATGCCTTCACCGAAGCGGTGATCGACCGGGTCAGCAAGCTGCGGGTCGGCAACCCGCTCGACGACAACGTCGAGCTCGGCCCGATCATCAGCAACACCCAGCTCGCCCGCTTCCACGAAGGACTCGTCCTGCCGTCGATCGCAGCCGGAGCAACAGTCGCGCACGGCGCGACGCACGACGGCCTGTTCTACACGCCGACCGTGCTCACCGGCGTCACCCCGGACATGCCCGTCTTCACCGAGGAGATCTTCGGACCCGTCATGCCGATCACGGTCGTCGACACCGAGGAAGAGGCCCTTTCGCTCGTGAACCGCCACCGCACGCTGATGAATTCCGTGTTCAGCGGCGACCCCATGCGCGGTCTGGCCTTCGCCGAGAAGGTCAAGAGCAACGAAGTGCACGTCAACGACGGCTACGCGCGCCACGGCGGCGAAGGCCAGCTCGCCGGTTACACCCGCCGACAGTGGATCGGCATCCAGACCACCCCGACCAACTACCCGGCGTGGGCGGAGGCGCAAGCAACGCACTGACATTACAAGCGCTGACGTAACGCATCGCCGCGGTCTCGACCAAGGTGTGCACCGTTCCAGTCCCCAACACACCACAACACGAATAGACATCATCAAGGGAGATGTACACAGTGAAAAAACCCACACTGAAGCACGTCGGCGCAGCCGTCGGTGTCTTCGCGGCCGCAGCCATGGCCCTCACCGGCTGCAGCGCGAGCAACTCAAGCACGGCCGACTCGAACCAGGTCGTGCACCTGACGTTCACGAACTGGGACGGCGGCATGCAGGCCGCTGTTGACCAGTGGAACAAGGCCAACCCGAAGATCCAGATCACGCTGAACAAGCCATCCGGCACCGGGTACACGCTCTACAACAAGCTGATCACCAACAACAAGGCGGGCACCAACCCCGACATCACGGAGGTCGAATACCAGGCGCTTCCCGCCCTGATCTCGAGCAACGTCGTCATCCCCCTCGACAAATACCTGCCCGACCTCTCGAAGAACTTCACGAAGAGCTCGCTCTCGCAGGTCCAGTTCCAGGGCAAGACCTACGGTGTCCCCCAGAACATCTGCCCCATGGTGTTTTTCTACCGTAAGGACGTCTTCGACTCGCTCGGCCTGACAGCGCCGACAACGTGGGACGAATACGCGAAGGATGCCGCGATCATCCACGCCGCGAACCCCAAGCAGTACATCGGTAACTTCACCTCGACCGACCCGGGATGGTTCGCAGGTCTCGCGCAGCAGGCCGGCGCGAACTGGTGGACGACGAGCGGCAACACCTGGACCGTCGGCATCAATGACGCGGCTACCAAGAAGGTCGCCGACTACTGGCAGGGCCTCGTCACCCAGGGTGTCGTAACCCCGGAGCCGAGCTGGACACCACAGTGGAGCACCGACATGAACAGCGGCAACATCGTCGGCTGGGTCGGCGCTCAGTGGGCCCCGAACCAGTTCCCGTCGGTCGCGAAGGACACAGCAGGCAAGTGGGTAGCCGCAACGCTCCCCGCCTGGACCGCAGGCGACCCAACCGTCGGCATCTGGGGCGGCGAGACCGAGGCCGTGACCGCCAACTCCAAGTACCCGGCTCAGGCGGCCAAGTTCGTCAACTGGCTGAACAACTCGAATGAGGCAATGACCACGCTCATCACCCAGGCACAGGTCTTCCCGGCCGCAATCGCCGCACAGTCACTGCCCGCGCTGAAGACGCCGCCGCCCTTCATGCCGAACCAGCCCGACTACAACACGCTCATGGCCACCGCGGCTAAGAATGTGCGCACGTTCCAGATCTGGGGCCCGGACGCGAACGTGACGTTCGACTCGTACTCGAACGCGTTCGCCGCGGCTCTCCAGAACAAGACGCCTCTCTCGGCGGCGCTCGATGTGATGCAGTCGGCCACTGTGACCGATATGAAGAAGCTCGGCTTCAAGGTCGCAGGCTAACCGACCGGCGCGCGGCGGCCGGGTCATGTTGGGACCCGGCCGTCGTGCGCCCTCCACGACAACTCTTACCAACAAGGAGAAAATCATGGCAATCGTCGAAGACGAGGCTGCGGCTCGAACGAGCACCGCCCGCGTCGTCGCGCCACCCACGGCTCGCAGGCCCAAAGCGAGGAAGAGTTTCCTTCCTGTCGCACTCGTAGCGCCGGCGGTTGTTCTGCTCGTGCTCTTCACAGTCGCACCGGCCATCTACGCGCTCATTCTCAGCTTCCTGCAGATGAAGGTCGGCTCTGGCCTCCTCGGAGGCGGCGCGACCGAGGTATTCGCTGGCTTCGCCAACTACGTCACGACGCTTACCAGCGGCGAGTTCTGGGCGGGCCTCGGACGGATGCTCATCGTGGCACTCATCGGCGTGCCGGCAACGATTTTCTTTGCGACGCTCTTCGCGCTCTGCCTCGACGCCAAGCGCGCCCGCCTGGTCGGCATCACCAGGCTTGCGATCTTCCTGCCGTATGCGGTTCCCGGTGTCGTGGCATCCCTGCTCTGGGGCTTCATGTACCTGCCGGCGACCAGCCCCATCGGCGGCCAGATCATCAACTACTTCGGCACGACCGGCATCTTCTTCTCTGTGACGAACGTCGCTGTCTGGGGAGTCGTCGGCTTCAACATGGTCATCCTTTACACGGCCGTGCGCAGCTTGCCACCGGACCTGTTCGAGGCGGCGCAGCTTGACGGGGCATCCGAATTCCAGATTGCCGTGCGAATCAAGCTGCCCCTCATCGCGCCAGCAATCACGATGGTCGCGCTGTTCTCCGTCATCGGCGCGCTGCAGCTCTTCAATGAGCCAACGACGCTCAAGCCGCTCGCAAACGCGATCTCCTCGACCTGGGTGCCGCTCATGCGCGTGTACACGGAGGCTTTCGTCAACAACAGCATCTACGAGGGTGCGGCGAGCTCCTTCATCCTCATCATCATGACCGTGTCGGCGACGGTGCTCGTCAACGTCGTCGGCCGGCGCATCGCAGGAAGAGAAACCAAGTGACGACCCTCCAATCGCGGGCGACTCCGACCCGCACGGCCACCCGAGGGGGCTTCACCCTCCGCGGCAAGGCCCACCTGATCCCCACGCTCATCCTGATCATCGGCGCGCTCTATTGCGTGATTCCGGTTCTCTGGATCCTCATCGCGGCGACGAAGTCGAACAGCGAGTTGTTCTCCACTCCTCCGCTCCTGCCGCAGTTCGATGGCAGCTTCTGGACCAACATCCACGATCTGCTCAGCTACAACAACGGCATCTTCGGCCGGTGGGCGCTTAACTCAATCATCTACGCGATCGGCGGCGGGGTGCTCTCGACGATCATCGCGGGCGCCGCCGGCTACGCACTCGGCAAGTACCGCTTCCGGGGGAGTGTCTGGATTTTCCGCGGCATCGTGGCCGCGGTGCTGCTGCCGCAGATCATGCTGGCCATCCCGCAGTTCCTCTTGCTGGCCAAGTTCGGGATGACCAACAACTACGCCGCGGTGTTGCTGCCCCAGCTCGTGAGCCCGTTCGCTGTCTACCTCTGCAAGATCTATGCGGAAGCATCCGTGCCGGACGAGATCATGGAAGCCGCGCGGATCGACGGCGGCAGCGAGTTCCGGATCTTCTGGTCGGTCGGATCACGTCTCATGATGCCGGCGCTCGTCACGGTCTTCCTGCTGCAGTTCATCGGCATCTGGAACAACTTCCTTCTGCCGTTCGTGATGCTGAACAACTCCCAGCTGTACCCGCTGACCCTCGGTCTGTACGGCCTCATGATCATCACGGGTGGGCAGGCAGCGCAATACTCGATCGTGATCGCCGGCGTGCTGCTTTCGATCATTCCGCTCGCGATCCTGTTCCTCTCACTACAGCGTTATTGGAAGATCGACTTGATCTCCGGCGGCGTGAAGATCTAGTCCGCGCGACGGGGCGGGGTGCTGTCTCGCACGACCACGCGACCTTCGATCGGCGCCGTCAACGACGCATCCGGGTTGTCTGCAAGTGCGAGTTCGAGCGACCTCGCCCCGATCTCGGCCAGCGGAAGGGCGACGGTCGTCAGCGACGGCGTCACGTCCTGCAACATCTGGATGTCGTCGAAGCCCGCCACCGCGATGTCGCGGCCAGGCACGAGTCCGGCGTTGCGGATGGCGGCCATCGCACCGACCGCCACGACGTCGGCTACGGCGAACACGCAGTCCGGGCGCGCTCCGGATGCCAGCAGCGCACTCACGGATTCATAGCCGCCGTCGCGTGAAAACTTGCTCGGGATCACCCGATCGGGCGCGATGACGATGCCACGCGCGGCAGCCGCCTCGACGAAACCCGTCGAACGCTCGGCTGCCGTCACGAGATCGGGATTGCCGGCGATGATCGCGAAATTCCGGTAACCGAGGTCGATCAGGGCATCGGCCAGGTCTGCTGCGCCCGCGCGATTGAGGACGGCGACGGCGCGACCCGTGGTGGTTCGTGACCCGATCACGGAGACTCGGCCGCCGAGGCGCTCGATGGCCGCGACTTCGCGCGCCATCCGTTCACCTGCTTCCTCGCCGATGTGCCTGCTGCCGGCCAGGATCACGGCCTGCGGGCGCTGCCCCTTGATCGCGACGAGCGTCGCATCCTCGCGATCGGCGTCGCCACCGGTCGCGGCCATCGTGACGACCAGGCCGTTCGCCTCAGCGACGCGGATCACTCCGGATGCGATGGCGGAGAAATACGGGTCGGCGATGTCGCCAAGAACAATCGCGACGGTCTTGCTCGCGCCGCGGGCAACCGACTGGGCGAGGACGTTCGCGCTGTATCCCAGCGCGGCCGCCGAGGCGAGAACCCGCTGGTGCAGCTCGGGTTTGACCTTGCGCGTGCTGCCGTTGAGAGCGCGAGAGGCTGTCGCAAGCGAGACGCCGGCGTGATCGGCAACCTGCGAGAGTGTCACGCTTCCGGCAAGGTCTGACACTGTCATCCTCCCGGTCGGATGGAGAGCACGCGGAGCTTGGCGAGCGCTTTCCACTCTAGCGAAAACGGCACGTGATCTGGGCGTCAGGTGAAACTGCTTAGACGCCGGGTGTGCTCTCGCGCAGCACCGGGTATGCGGGCACAGTCTTGCGCGTGAACACCTCGCCGTCCGTCGTCGCGCGGTGGATCGCCTCCTCCGCAACGGTATCGAGTGCCACGTGCACCGTCGTCAGCGACGGAACGATGTCGCGCAGGGTGGTGATGTCGTCGAACCCGGCTACCGCGACGTCGTCCGGGATGCTGACTCCCCTGGATCGCAGGCCGGCGATGGCGCCGAGCGCCATGTCGTCGGTGATCGCAAACACCAGCTCAACCTCCCGCAGCGTATCCTCTTCGAGCGACTCGATTGCGCGGCGAGCGCCATCCCAACTGAACTCCGGGTACAGGATGCGGTCGGCGGCGTGCGAAATGCCCTCATCCGCGAGTCCATGCACGAATCCGTCGATCCGCTGCTGCATGCCGAGCAGCGCGGTTCCGCTGCCGAGCAGGAGGAAGCGGCGATAGCCGAGGCCCGCAAGTTCGCGCGCGAGCTGTCGCGCCCCCTCATGGTTGTCGAATGACACCGTCTCGAACGGCAGATCGGTGCGACTGATCAGCACGACACGACCGCCGGTCTCCTCGTATCGCCGCAGTTCGTCCACCAGAGTGTCTTCTGGGTGGGGAGCGAGGAACCCCGTTCCGGCGAGAATGATGGCGAGTGGCTGATGACCCCGGATCTCGCGAACCAGTTCCAGTTCACGGTCACTGCGCCGATCCGTCACCGCGATGGAAACTCGCAGTCCGGCCAGCTCAGCCTGGCGCATGATCGCCGCGGCCATGGCGGAGAAGTACGGGTCCGAGATGCCGCTGATGACAAGCGCGATCGTTCTCGAGGTCCCCCTGGCGACCGCTTGGGCTGACAAGTTCGTGGTGTATCCGAGTTCGCGGGCAGCGGTGACCACCCGCTCCCTGAGCGCCTCGTTGACCTTCCGCGCGCTCCCGTTGAGCACCCGCGACGCGGTGGGTTGCGAGACGCCGGCACGCCGGGCCACGTCGTCGAGTGTGACAGGCCTCCGCGGGCCGGCATCGCCCAGAGTCTCGCTCATGGCCTCAGCCTACCGAAGCAGCGTCGCTGCGGGAATGCGGTTGCCAGCGGCGCGGGCGTACACTCCCCGCCATGGCTTCCCCGAAACTCCTCCTCATCCGTCACGGCGAAAGCACGGCGAACGTCGCTGCCTCCGCCGCCGAAGCTGCCGGGGTCGAGTCGATCGCGGTCGACGCCAGGGATGCCGACATCCCGCTCTCCGCGCTCGGTGAGCAGCAGGCTTCGGCGTTGGGCGCGCGCCTCAACGCCGAACTCGGCGGCCATCCGGAGTTCGCCCGGGTGTGGAGTTCGCCATACCGGCGCGCGACCCAGACGGCCCGGCTCGCGCTCGGCGGGGCAACCCCGATCACCGTCGACGAACGCCTGCGCGACCGCGAACTCGGCATCATCGATGCGCTCACCGTGCGTGGCGTCGATGTGCGGCTCCCCGCCGAAGCTGCGCGACGCCGGTGGCTCGGCAAGTTCTACTACCGGCCACCCGGCGGCGAGGCCTGGACGGATGTGGTGCTGCGCCTCCGCTCGTTCGTGCGCGACGTCGACTGGGAGGATGAGCGTCCCGTCGTCGTGTTCGCGCACGACGCTGTGGTGAGCCTGTTCATTTATACGTTCCTCCGGTTCACGGAGGAGGAGTTGAACGAGTTCCTGGTCAGCCGGGTGGTCCGCAACGCCTCCATCACCACTCTCCTCCGCGACGCCGCCGGCGCGTGGAGTGTCGAAACGTTCTCCGATGACCGGCATCTCGAGGCCGCCGGTGTACCGGTCACCGAGCATCCAGGAGCCGCGCATGTCCCCGAGTGAGCGCACGCACGAAATACTGGTCGACGCCAAGTTCCTGCGCAACTGGCCGCTCCCAGCGCCAGGCGTCTCCAAACGCACGCGTGGAGATGTGGTGGTCGTCGGTGGCGCCGCCCGCTCCCCGGGCGCCGCCCAACTCGCCGGGCTGGCCGCGTTACGGGTGGGCGCGGGGCGACTGACGCTTGCCGTCGGATCCTCGGTGGCGCCGTCCGTGGCCGTCGCCGTTCCCGAATGCGGCGTCGTCCCTCTCGAAGAGGCCCGGGGCGGACACATCCGTGGTCGTGCGCTGTCCTCTGCCGCCCACGAACTGAACTCCACCGACGCCGTGCTCCTCGGGCCCGGCCTCGATGACATCGCGGAAACAAGACGGATGCTGCGCCTGCTTCCGGCGGCCATCGCCAACGAGACAACCGTCGTCCTCGACGCGTACGCCCTCGGCGCGCTGGCCGGGCGGCCGAACCTCGCCAGAGTGCGCCGCCGCATCCTGACGCCGAATGCCGAGGAAGCCGCTGTGCTCCTCGGCCGGCGGATCCGCGATCTCAATCACGACATTGCCACGATCGCTCATCGCTACTCGGCCGTCGTCAGCTGTTACGGATGCGTGGCGGCGCCGAACGGGCGCGTGCTCCTCGTGTCTGGGGGAGGTCCGGGGCTGGGCACATCCGGCAGCGGGGATGCGCTCGCCGGCGCAATCGCCGGCCTCGCCGCGCGTGGCTGCGAACCGCTCCAAGCCGCCACCTGGGGCACCTACCTGCACACTGCCGCGGGCGATTCACTCGCACGCGCGGTCGCGCCGGTGGGTTTTCTCGCGAGCGACATCGTCGCGCGCCTGGCACTCGAACTGGCAGCCGTCGAGCGCGCAGGGTGAGTCGCGTCGCCCGTCATACGCGGGGCGCCGCCTAGCGCGGGAGCGCCCGCTCGAGATCCGCGATCAGGTCCGCGACATCCTCGATGCCCACCGACAACCGCACGATGTTGTCCGGAACCTCGAGTGCGGTCCCCCGAACCGAGGCGTGCGTCATCTCGGATGGGTAGCCGATGAGCGACTCGACCCCGCCGAGGGACTCGGCGAGCTGGAACACCGTGGTCGACTCCGCGAATCGGCGCGCCGCCGCAGCCCCACCCACGAGCGCGACCGAGAGCATCCCGCCGAATCCGCTCATCTGGCGGGCGGCGAGCTCGTGCCCGGGGTGCGTCGGCAGGCCGGGGTAATAGACCGTCTCGACGGCCGGATGCCCGACCAGCCACTCGGCGATCGCCTGCGCGTTGTCGGAGTGGCGCTGCATGCGCACGGCCAGGGTCTTGATGCCTCGAACCGTGAGCCAGGCATCCATCGGCGCGGAAACGGCACCCGCAGCGAACTGCAGGAAGCCGACCTTCTCGGCCAGCTCGTCGTCGTTCAGCACGAGCGCGCCACCGATCACGTCGGAATGCCCGCCGAGATACTTGGTCGTGGAATGCACGACGACGTCGGCGCCGAGCGCGAGCGGCTGCTGCAGCGCCGGAGACGCGAACGTGTTGTCGACGACGACGAGCGCCCCCGCCGCGTGGCCGAGGGCCGCGAGCGCGGCGATGTCGGTGATCTGCATGAGGGGGTTGCTCGGCGTCTCGATCCAGAGGATCCGCGTCGAGTCGGTGGCAAGCGCCGCTTCGACAGCGGCAAGATCGCCGAGGTCGACGGTCGAATTACGGATGCCCCACGCGCCATGCACGCGATTGATCAGGCGGTGCGTTCCGCCGTAGACATCGGTGCCGAGCACCACGTGGTCGCCTGGGGTGAGCACGGCGCGAAGGAGTACGTCCTCCGCGGCGAGCCCGGATGAAAAGGAGTACGCGTGCGCACCACCCTCCAGCGAAGCGAGCAGGGTCTGGAGCGACGTGCGCGTCGGGTTACCGGAGCGGCCGTACTCGTACCCGCCACGGAGACCGCCGATGCCATCCTGCACGAAGGTCGACGTCTGGTAGATCGGCGGGATGATCGCCCCCGTCGTCGGGTCGAACTCCTGGCCGTCGTGGATAGCGCGCGTGCTGAAGCCTTGAGAATCGGCCATGTTGTTCGTTTGCTCCTAGGCGCTCAGGTAGTTGAGCAGGTCTTGGCGGGTAAGGACGGCGACGGGCTTGCCTTCCTCCGTCACGAGAAGTGCGTTGTTCGTCGTCAGAGCGGTGCGTGCGGCCGAGACCGGCTCGTTGACGCCGATGAGGGCGAGCGGCTCGCCCGCGAACTTGCCGACCTTGTCGGCCATCTGGGCGTGACCGTTGAAGACGCTCTCGAGCAGCGACTGCTCGTCGACGGCGCCGACGACCTCACCCATGACGACGGGTGGCTCCGCGGTCAGCACAGGCAACTGGGAGACGCCGAAAGAACTCAACATGTCGAACACCTCGCGGACGGTGTCGCCCTGGTGCGCGTGCACCAGATCAGGAAGGTCGCCGCCCTTGGTCTTGATCACATCGCGCTACGTGGATTCGTCTGGCACATCGCTGAAGCCGTATGAACGCATCCACTTGTCGTTGAAGATCTTGCAGAGATACCCG
>JAUZGC010000031.1 GCA_030840105.1 Microbacteriaceae bacterium | reverse complement strand
GCGCCCGTTCGCGCGGGCGCAGACGCGACGGGTGGGCGCAGACGCGAGACGTGAATGCTGGGCGGCGCGCGGGCGCAGACGCGACGGGTGCCTCCATTGCACTCAGCCCACCTCACCCGGCCAGCGTTGCGTCACCGGCCAGGGTTGCGTCACTCGGCCAGCGTTGCCCGGCGGTCGGCGACGCTCGCGGCGGGGTCGGCGAGGCTCGCGGCGGCGCCGGCTGGGCTCGCGACGCTCGCGGCGCTCGCGATCTCGGCACCGGAGACCTGCTCCGTGTACAGCCGCGAGTACACGCCCCCCGCCTCGAGCAGATCGCGGTGCGTGCCGCGTTCGACGATCGCCCCGCGGTCGACAACGAAGATCACGTCGGCGGAGACAATTGTCGAGAGGCGATGCGCGATCGCAATGGTCGTACGCCCCCGGGATGCCGCATCCAGGGCAGACTGCACCACGCGTTCCGAGATCGAATCGAGCGCGCTCGTCGCTTCGTCGAGGATGAGTACCTCCGGATCCTTGAGCAGGACCCGCGCGATCGCGATGCGCTGCTTCTCGCCTCCGGACAGACGGTAGCCTCGCTCGCCGACGAGGGTCTCGTAGCCGTCCGGGAAGCCCGCGATGGTGTCGTGAATGTTCGCCTGGCTCGCCGCCGCCTCGAGTTCGTCCTGCGTGGCATCCGGCTTGGCGTAGCGCAGGTTCTCGGCAATCGAGGCGTGGAAGAGATACGTCTCCTGACTCACGACGCCGATGTGCGAGACAAGGGACTGCTGCTGCAGCTCGCGCAGATCCGCGTCACCGAAGCGGATCCGCCCCGCGGTCACGTCGTAGAACCTCGGGATGAGGTAGGAGACCGTGGTCTTGCCTGCTCCCGACGGACCGACAAACGCTGCGAACTCGCCCGGCTCGATCGTGAATGAGACGGAATCGAGCGTGGGCCGCTCCCCCGGACGTGAATCCGGGTACGCGAACGTGACGTTTTCGAACTCGACCCTGCCGATCGTGCGGGAGGCGTCGACGGGAACGGCATCCGGCCGGTCGACGATCGCGGGCGTGAGGTCGAGGTACTCGAAGATGCGCGCGAACAACGCGCCCGAGGTCTGCAGGTCGAGCGCAACGCGCATGAGCCCGAGGAGCGGAAAGAGCAGCCGGGCCTGCACGGTCGTGAATGCGACGATCGTTCCCGCCGTAACACCCTGCACGCCGCCGACAAGCAGCCACCCTGCGACGAGATAGACGATCGCCGGGATGCTCGACAGAAAGATGTTGACCATGGCGAAGAACCACTGCCCGCTCATCGACTGGCTCACCTGAAGACGGATCTGGTTCTCGTTCTCGTCAGAGTATCGGCCAACCTCGGTGCCCTGCCGGTTGAAGCTCTTCGACAACAGGATCCCGGAGACGCTCAACGCCTCCTGGGTGATTGCCGTCATGTCCGACAGCGACTCCTGCGTCTTGGTTGCGATTCGTGCGCGCACCTGACCGACGCGACGTTGCGCGATCACGAGGATGGGCATGAGGATGACGGCAATCACGGTCAGCTGCCAATTGAGCAGGAGCATCGCAATAAACGCCGCGATGACCGTCACCGTGTTGCCGAGAACACTCGAGATCGTGTTCGTCAGGACGCTCGCCACCCCGCCGACGTCGTTCTGCAGTCGCGACTGGATGATTCCCGTCTTCGTTTTGGTGAAGAAGCTCAGTTCCATGGCCTGCAGGTGTCGGAAAAGACGTACGCGCAACGCGCCCATGACCTTGTTACCCACGGATGCCGTGAGATACGTCTGCCAGACCCCCAGCAGGGCCGACCCGACGTACACGGCAATCATGATGACGACAAGCGTCACGAGCAGGGGCAGATTCGGCTTCCCGCCCGGAGGGAAGAGCCCCTGGTCGAACGCGCGCTGGGTCAGGAGCGGTGGAACCACGGAGAGCGCCGCCCCCACCAGGACGAGCACGACTGTGACGGCGAGTGCTGGCTTGTGCGGCGCGAAAAGCCCACCGATCCGCTTGAGCAGGTGCGGAATCTTCGGCGCCTCCGCGTTCAGGGCCCGCTGTGCCGACTCATCACCTCGGCCGAGGCCGGTGCGCGCCCTTCCGCCGCCTCCGCCGCCACCGCGAAGGCCACCGCCACCGCCGTGCATACCGCTCATAGATCGAGCCTACGCCGTGCATGGTGCAGGTCCGCCCGGCCTGCCCTTTCGACACCGACGCCGACTCGTCCCCCATTCCGGGGAAGGACGCGCCTTTCACTCTTACGGTCGGATTGGCGCCAGATCGTGATGCAAGCGCTTACGTTAAACGCTTGCACCGGCCCAAGGGGAGGTATAGCGTGACGAACCAAAGACGCAACCGCGCCAGCACCAAGAAGCTCAATGAGGAGTGAAATGAAAGCAGCACGTGTCTCCGTCATAGCAGGAGCCGCCGTTCTCGGCCTCGCACTCGCGGGATGCACCGGTGGCGGATCAACCGGCGGATCATCCGGTGGCGACGCCGGCGCCAATCTCACGGCCACGGGTCCGATCACGTACGTCCAGGGCAAGGACAACAGCACCGTCGTCCGTCCTCTCATCGACAAGTGGAATGCCGCCCACCCCAACGAGAAGGTCACGTTCAAGGAACAGTCCGACCAGGCCGACCAGCAGCATGACGACCTCGTCCAACACTTCCAGGCCAAGGATCCCAACTACGATGTCGTCGACGTGGACGTGGTGTGGACCGGTGAGTTCGCCGCCAAGGGCTGGTTGCAGCCGCTGACCGGGAGCTTCAAGATGGACAATTCGAAGCTCGTCGCTCCGACCGTCGCCTCCGGAACGTACAACGGCACGCAGTATGCGGCGCCGCAGACGTCCGACGGCGGCATGCTGTACTACCGCAAGGACCTCGTCCCGACGCCGCCAACCACATGGGACGCCATGATGAAGGACTGCGACATCGCCAAGAAGGCGGGCATCGGCTGCTACGCCGGCCAGTTCCAGAAGTATGAGGGCCTCACGGTGAACGCCGCCGAGGCGATCAATACCAATGGCGGCACCATCGTCGGCAAGGATGGCAAGACCGTCACTGTCGACGAGACCAAGGCAAAGGCCGGCCTGACCCGCCTGGTCGACGCCTTCAAGAACGGGAACATCTCGCCCGAGGCGATCACCTACCAGGAAGAGCAGGGACGCCAGGCTTTCGAGGCAGGCAAGCTCCTGTTCCTGCGCAACTGGCCGTACGTCTTCAACCTGGCCAAGACCGACGGAAGCTCGACGGTCAAGGACACGTTCGGGGTCGCACCGCTTCCCGGCGTCACTGGCCCCGGGGCATCCAGCCTCGGCGGACACAACGCCGC
>JAUZGC010000225.1 GCA_030840105.1 Microbacteriaceae bacterium | reverse complement strand
TCACCAACTCACGCGGATGGAGTCGAGGCAACTGCGTCAATTTCGTTGACCCCAGTTCAGATCAAGGCGAGTCTGAGAAGGGCGGCATCGGCTCAGGTGAGGTCACCAAGACGGGGAAAGAGACGCGTGGCATTACGGGTGGTCAGGGCGCGCCAGGTGTCGTCCTCGGGCTGGGGGGCCGCATCGATAGAGTCGACCTGGAGGGTAGTGCCCCTGGCGGGGGTCCAGCAATAGTCGCTCCCATACAGGACGCGGTCGCTGCCGAAGGCGGCAGTCAGGGCGGGGACCTGGTAAGGGAAAGGGGTGCCGGCCATGTCGAACCACAGGCGGGCGACCTGTTCCGGGACCGGGCCCACCGAGTCTTCTCCCTCCGCGCTTACGCCGCCGAAGACGCTGCGGAAGAGTTCCATGCGTTGGGTGAGCAGGGGCAAGGTGCCTCCGCCGTGGGTGAACACCCACGGGATATTGGGATAACGCTGGAGGTGGCCGCTGAAGACCAGGTCACTGACGGCACGGGTTGTGTCGAAGAGGAACTCCAGCATCGGGCGGGGACGGCCCAGCGACACGCTCTCGTAGTGGGGTGGCGAGGTGGGGTGGACGAAGACCGGGGTGCGCCGCCGGTCGAGCTCAGCGAGCAGGGGCTGGTAGCGCTTATCACCGAGATAGACGCCGTGGAGATTACTCTCAGTGGCCACCCCGTCGGCGCCAAGCTGGTCCATGGCGTACTCCAACTCCTTCAGTGCAGCGTCGACGTCCGGCAGCGGCAGGGAAGCGAAGTGCCCGAACCGGTCGGGGTGAGCACGGCGAGTCTCCGCGGCAACGTCGTTGACGTGTCGAGCGAGAGTGCGAGACTGGTCGGCATCGCCAAACCAGACGCCGGGCGAGGAGATCGACAGTATCGAGGTCGAAATCCCCCACTGATCCATCAGGTCAAGGTGCTGGTCGGCGTCCCAGATGGGCCAGTCGCTCATGCCGTCGGGTTGGATGTTCCCAGCGTCCTTCGCCGCCCGGACATACTTCTCGGTCAGGAAATGGGCGTGCACGTCCACTAGAGGTACGCGGGTCGTGTCGGCCATGGGAGTCCATCCTCTTTCGCACTTTGGATGATTTATCGTAACCATCGGTGCAACCTCGTCCGCGGCGCCGCCTGTCTTCCTTCAGGGCAGCGAGGGGACAGGCGAGTTTCAGTAGGCCGTGGAAAGAAAGCCAAGAGACCGGCTCGGCAGGTCTTACTTGGTGAGAGAAAAGCCGCCGGTGAAGCCGATCTTCTGGCTGACGGCAAGTTGGATCTGCAGGAAACCGATGGCCTCGAGTTCGCGGGCATTTTCGAGTGGGCCGGCGTCGATGGTCACCACGCCTCCGGCTGTGATGGCGGCCGCGAGGGCGTTCTTCGCATCAGTGTCGTCGCCCGCGAGGAGGACGGTGGTCGGGTGTGATGTCGACGACGACCTTGCCGGCGAGCTGGTCGCCGTACTTCCCAGCAATGTCAGCCAGTGCGGGGTAGGGCACGGCAAGGATGACGATGTCGCGCGTGTTCGGGAACTCGTTTTCGATCAGCTGACGCCGGCGCGAGTCCGACAACTCGCCGAAAAGATCGCTAGATGGCCCAAAGCCATTGTTACAGCGGGAGCAGCAGCCGCCCGATTACGACGACCAGGGCGAGGATAAGAAGGACGAGGTTCACCGCAACCGACTTCCCTTCCTTGCGGCGTGCGTGAGTTGCCACTGCTCCGGCCATGATGATCGCGAGGCCGAGCGCTGCTACCGGGGTGAGGACGGGAGCTATACCGGTGACGTCCGGCAGGAGGAGCCCGAGCGCCCCCAGGATTTCGGCCACCGACACCAGCCGGATCACGCCCGGATGAAATTCGGGCAGCCCGGCCCGCAGCTTCTCGGAGGGGCGAATGACCTTCGTGATTCCACTCACGAGGAAGGCAAGTGCGAGCAGAGCCTGGACTATCCAGAGGGTGATGTTCATCGATGAGTTCCTTGTGAGTCGCTTATACTTACTGATGGTGCGTTACCTATTATGAGTCAGATTTGATAGGCTTACAAAAGGCACAATCATGTTCGTGCGGAACAGAAAGGTCACCATGGCAACCCACCCACCAACCCTTAACGAGCCGGCCGCGACCGAGAACAGCCACACCGGAATGTCCGAATATGAGAGTGCGTGCGTGGCAGGTGGCCACGGTGAGGCCATCCGCGGGGTGCTCTCACACATCGGCGACAAGTGGACCCTGCTGATCGTTGGTGCACTTTCCGTGGGACATCGTCTGCGGTTCACCGAGCTCCAACGTCACATCCCCGGCATCTCGCAACGGATGCTGACGGTGACCCTCCGTCACCTGGAGCGTGACGGACTGGTGCGACGCACCATGCACGCCGAAGTCCCGCCTCGAGTCGAATACGAACTCACGAGCGTCGGCACCACACTCATCGAACCGGCGCTCGCACTTGGGCACTGGGCCGTGGGGAGCTACACCACCATCCTCGACAGCCGGGAACAATTTGACGCCGCCAGCGCCGAACCGAAAGCATCACGATGGTCGGATCAGTAGCGCTCTACCAGCTCCACGCGAGAGTTACGCAGCATGCATAAGGTCGAACCCAATCGAAGGAGAAAAAGAAGCCCTGGTCGCAATTGACCAGGGCTTCTTCAATAGGTGGGGGTGGCGTCACGGCCACCTTCACCCGATGCGATGCTGCGTTCCTGGGGGTTAGGCCAGGCCGATCTGCTGGTAAAAGGTGAGGTTGTCCCAGAAGAGGAACTCTTCGTCCATGACGCCGGACTGGTTCCAGAGGCCGACGGTGGCCATGTTGATGGCGTACGCCTTGCCCGTGGGGGCGATGAAGCCGCCCTTGCCATCTGCCATCGGCCGCGTGAATGTGCCACGCATGACTCCGGTCACTGCCGTGAGGTTCTCCTTGGCGACTCGGATCGGGTGCTCGAGGATGCGGGTGTCCGGCGCCCATGAAAAGAGAGCCTGGAGGTCCGCGATGTGCTTGTCGATGCCGTCGGTGTAGTGGCCGTCAGGCCAGTGGACCCGAATGGTGTTCGAATGACTCTCGCCCAACCGGCTCCACTCCTCGTGTGTGAACACGTCGAAGTCAAGCTCGTCGAACTTGGTCAGGTGAATTCTCTCCTCGTTGGTGAGCCCTTTCGGGTAAGGCGGGCTCGGTACGACCGTCGTGGCCGGGTCTGGCAGCAGCGCGGGTGAGTCCAGGTCGGCGGCGTTCGCGAACGTGACATCCGTGCCGGAGGACACGGCGGTTAGCGCGAGCGCGCCAAGCGCGGCGGCGCCGCTGTATTTCAACATCGTGCGGCGATCAATCATGGCAACTCCTAACGTGGTGGGTAACTATCTGCTACATCCTTACAGTATCTTTTTGATACCGCAAGCCTTTCGATACCAGAGCTATTTTGTAACCGGTATATGTGAGGTAACATAAGTAGGTGGCTGAGAATCGGGATGTGGAACCGGGGTCGGATGTCGCCCCCTACGATGTTTTTTCACGGGTGTGTCCCTCTCGCCCTGTGCTCGAGCACGTAACCGGACGCTGGGGCAGTTTGGTGCTCGGCGCGCTCGAGGACGGTCCCGTCAGATTCAACGACCTCCGCCGCCGAGTCGACGGCGTCAGCCAGAAAGTCCTGGCTCAGACGCTGCAGGCGCTGGAGCGTGACGGGTTCGTCTGCCGAAACCAGCGAACCGTGTTCCCGCTCTGGGTCGAGTACACGCTGACGCCGCTAGGAAAGGACATGTCGGCGAAGCTGCTCGACCTGATCGCGTACGTCGAGGCAAGCATGGATACGGTTCTGGCAGCCCGCCAACGCTACGACAGCGCCGCTCCCGCCGAGGACGGGACCCGCGCGATCAGAGGATAGGCGAGAGCCGTCGCCAATAGGCGATTTGGCAAGCACAACTCACCGACGCTCCCGTCCCGATCCCTGGGACTCTCGTACGGCAGATTCTTGATCCGTCGGTGCCCCCGCTCGGTGCGCCGTCACGGGGGCAACGTCGTCGCCGGCCGCGTCGCCGGACAATGCATCGCGGATGATGCGCCGAGGGTCGTACTGTCGGGGGTCGAGCTTCTTCCAGTTCATCTCTTCATGGTCGAGACCGAGATCGTCCCGAACCTGAGCGTTGGCGCCTTCGGCAAAGTCGCGCAGCGCCTTTGCATAACGTGCTAGTTGTGCTGCGTAATAGGGCAGCCGCTCCGGGCCGATGATGAACACGGCAATGACGCAGAGAAGGATAGTTTTTTCGAACGAAAATCCGAACATCTGGGATTCCTTTCACGCAGCGTATTCGCTCGCGAGTCGCGCAACGCCTCTCGCGATGCGTCGGTCATGCAACCCTGCGACACCGGCGGCGGCAAAGTAGAGCACGACCATGGGAATGGCGAGAACGAACATCGAGACGACATCAGCTGATGGCGTAGCGATCGCTGTAAAGAGGATGATGACGAGCATTGCCACTCGCCACGCCCTGAGAATGGACTTCGCGCTGAGGACGCCCACGAGGTTGAACAAGACGAGGAACACGGGCAGAACGAAGGCGATGCCCACCGTGATGACAAGCTTGAGAATGAAAGTGAAATAGTCAGAGGCGCGGATGAAGCTGCTGTCCTGCTGTGG
>JAUZGC010000214.1 GCA_030840105.1 Microbacteriaceae bacterium | reverse complement strand
ATGGCGTCGAAGCCGCGTTCACCCAGGAAGCGACGACCGATCTCGGCCTCTGGAGACGAAAGCCTGTCGATGAAGAACTCCTCGGCAGCCGCATTGGCGGCGAGGATGCGCGCGCGGTTGCCGAGCTCCGGCGCACGCCCGCCATCCTCATAGTGCAGTTCGAAACCAAGCCGACCGGCGAGCCGCTCGACAGCCTCGGCAAAGCTGACATGGTCCATCTTCTGCAAGAAGGAATAGACATCGCCGCTCTCACCGCATCCGAAGCAGTGGTACATGCCCACCTGAGGCCGAACGTGAAAGCTGGGGCTGCGCTCGTCGTGGAACGGGCACAGGCCCTTGAGCGAGCCCACGCCCGCCGAGCGGAGGCTCACAAAGTCACCGACGATGTCGGAGATATTCGTGCGAGCCTTGACCTCCTCGATATCGCTTTGACGAATCAGGCCGACCATAGGACGAGTCTACTGAGGGAGATCCTTCTTCTTGCGCGGCCGGGTGTTCTCGGCGATCGATACGATCGCGACGAACATCTCGATCACGACGCGAAGCAGCAGGATCGACAGCAGCGCGCCGACGACCGTGAGCAGGAGACCGAACAGGAACAGCAGCACACCCCAGAATGAGTGCGTCGCAATGGCCGTGGACATGCTTGTGATGAGACCGAAGACCGCGCTCAGTGCAATCAGGAGCAGGCCGACCACGTAGACGGGACCGGCCAACGTCCTTGTGACGTACTTGGTGAACGTGAAGTCGAAGAGTTTCGCAAAGAAACCGTCGTTCTCGAGCCTGTCTGCGAGCACTTCTGCCGGCGGACGCGGTCGGTCGGCCGAGGGAGGCGCGATGCCCTCAATCGGGATCTGCTCACTGGGGTACTGCGCGGTAGGAGCCTCGGCGACGGCGACCTGGTCGCTGGGAGGAGTGTTGCCTGGCGTCGTGACCGCCCCGGTCGCTTGCTCGCCATCCGCTGGTGGAATACGCGCGCTCATGGTGTCCTCCTGTTGAGCCTATTCTCCCGCATCCGGCCGTCTAATGCTGGACAAGTCGTTCGTACCAGGCAAGCGCAGACTGGTCGGTCAGACTCGCCACCTGGTCGACCACCACCCGCTTGCGTGCGGCGTCGTCCGCCGCGCCACGCCAATCTTCGGCGAAACCGGGGTCGAGCTCATCGGGGCCGTGCTGGTACAGCACGTCTGCGAGCGTCGTGAGCACCTGGCGTTGCTGAACGTAGATGGGCTGGCGCGTGTTCCGCGACATGACGAAGGTCGCCACGATGCCCTTGAGTACGGCGATTTCGGCCTGGATATCCTCAGGGACGACCACATTGGCGTCGAACCTGGCCAGGCTCTCTTGTGGCGCGGCCGCGCGCGTCGCTCGTGTCGCGGCGGCGGCGAATCGGCCAATCAGCTCGCTCGTCAGGTTCTTGAGACGACCCTGTGCCTGCCTGCTGGCGTCCCAGCCATCCAGCCACACATCGAGCAGGTCGAGGCGGTCGAAAGCGGCAATCAGCTGGTCGTGATCGAACTCGCCGCCGATCCACTCATACATTGAGGTCACCAGCTCGTCGTGATCGACCCTGCTGCCGAGTGCCGCGACATCGATATAGCCGCTCACGATGGCATCCTCGAAGTCGTGCACCGAGTATGCGATGTCGTCGGCGAGGTCCATCACCTGCGCCTCGATGCAGCGCATGCGCTCCGGGGCGCCGGCGCGCATCCACTCGAATGCGGCCACGTCGTCGGCGTAGAAGCCGAACTTCTCACGGCCGCTCGGGTCAGGAACTGAACTTGTCGCCGGCCACGGGTATTTGCAGCTCGCGTCAAGGCTTGCACGGGTCAGGTTAAGCCCGTACGCCCGCCCATCCGGGCCGAACACTTTGGGTTCGAGCCTGGTCAGGAGCCGCAGGGTCTGCGCGTTGCCTTCGAAACCGCCGATACCCTGGGCCCAGTCGTTGAGCGCGCGTTCGCCGTTGTGCCCGAACGGCGGATGCCCGATGTCGTGCGCAAGGCACGCCGTGTCGACGATGTCAGGGTCGAGCCCGAGGCTCGTCGCGAGCTCCCGGCCCACCTGTGCAACCTCGAGCGAGTGGGTGAGGCGGTTTCGGGCGAAGTCAAGCCCGGCGGTCGGGCTCAGCACCTGGGTCTTGGCGGCGAGACGACGGAGTGCGCTGGCGTGCAGGAGCCTCGCGCGGTCCCTGGCGAAATCGCTCCGCCTGCTCGAGTGCAGTTCGGGAAGCCAACGCTCGTGATCGCGCGGGGTGTATCCCATCGAGCCGTCGTCGGCCTCGCCATTCGTCACCCGATCATCCCCCGCTGTTTTCGATCTCGGCCTCGGCCAGTTGGACGCGCTCGTGCCCGACGAGGTCCCTGCTCGCCAACCAGCCGTCCGGAAGCGACGGATTCTTAGGAGTACCCGCGCGCCCGCGCTGGCCCTCCGCGCCTTCTCCCGGGTATGGCTGCGACCAGTCGAGGGTCGCGAGCAGATCGTCGAGCTGAGCCAGGGACTCGACAGTCGCGAGACTCGCGCGCAGGTCGCCGCCAACGGGATACCCCTTGAAGTACCAGGCGACGTGCTTGCGGATGTCGCGGCAGCCGCGATCCTCGCT
>JAUZGC010000021.1 GCA_030840105.1 Microbacteriaceae bacterium | reverse complement strand
CATCTTCGAGAAGACCCGCCAGGGCTTCGCCTACTACGAGGAGAAGTTCGACTACGCGTACCCGTTCGCGAAGTACGACCAGCTCTTCGTGCCCGAGTTCAACGCGGGTGCCATGGAGAATGCCGGTGCGATCACCTTCACCGAGACCTATGTCTTCCGCTCGAAGGTGACCGACGCCGTCAAGGAGCGCCGCGTCGTCACGATCCTGCACGAGCTCGCACACATGTGGTTCGGCGACCTCGTCACCATGAAGTGGTGGAACGACCTGTGGCTGAACGAGTCGTTCGCCGAATACGCGTCCACGCTCGCGACCGCGGAGGCCACCGAGTGGCACGAGGCGTGGACGACATTCGCCGCAATGGAGAAGAGCTGGGCATACAAGCAGGACCAGCTGCCATCCACGCACCCCATCGTCGCCACCATCAACGACCTGGAGGATGTCCAGGTCAACTTCGACGGGATCACCTACGCGAAGGGCGGCTCCGTGCTCAAGCAGCTCGGCGCCTGGGTCGGGCAGGATGCGTTCCTCGCCGGTGTCTCGCAGTACTTCAAGAAGCACGCGTACGGCAACACCGAACTGCGCGACCTGCTCGTCGAGCTCGAGGCCACGAGCGGACGCGACCTCACCGAGTGGTCGAAGCTCTGGCTCGAGACCGCGGGCGTCAACACGCTGCGTCCAGAGCTTACGGTGGATGCCGACGGCACCATCACGGCGTTCGCGCTGCTGCAGTCGGCCCCGGCCGACTACCCGACCATCCGCCCACACCGCCTCGCAATCGGCTTCTACAACCTTGTCGACGGCGAGGACGGCACGCAGAGCCTCGTGCGCGACCACCGCCTCGAGCTGGATGTCGACGGCGAGCGCACCGAGGTCGCCGAGCTGGTCGGGCTGAGACGGCCAGCGCTCATCCTGATCAATGACGACGACCTCGCCTATGCGAAGATCCGTCTCGACCCGGCATCGCTCGAGGTCGCGATCGAGCACCTCTCGTCCATCCAGAGCCCGCTCGCACGTTCGCTCGTGTGGGGTGCGGTGTGGGATGCCACCCGCGATGCTGAGACGCCCGCGAGCGACTACGTGCGCCTGGTCTTGAACAACATCGCGCCGGAATCCGAGTCGACCACCATCCGCACCACGCTGAGCCAGCTCGCACTCGCTGCAAACTCGTATGTTGCGCCAGATCGGCAGAAGGCCACGAGCGAGAGCGCGGCATCCGCACTCTGGGAGCTCGCCCGCTCTGCCGAAGCCGGCAGCGACGCCCAGTTCCAGTTTGTGAAGTTCTTCGCGGCACTCGCCTCCACCGAGGAGCACCTCGCTGCCATCGCGGCGCTGCGCGATGGGTCGGGCCCGCTGCCCGGGCTCGAGGTCGACACCGACCTCGGCTGGGAGCTGCTGATCGCCCTGGTTGCCGGCGGCAAGGCCGGCCGCACCGAGATCGATGCGGCCCTCGCAGCGGACAACACCGCGAACGGCGCGCAGTTCGCCGCCCAGGCAGCTGCAGCGATCCCGACCGCTGCGGGCAAGCGGGCCGCATGGGCATCCGTGTTCGATGTCGACACCGCGCCGAACACGATCGTGCGATTCACGACGATGGGCTTCCAGCGCGCGTCCGACACGAGCGTGCTCGCCGAATTCGTTCCGACGTACTTCGCCGCCCTGCAGGACGTGTGGGAGTCGCGCAGCTACAAGATCGCCGAGTACCTCGTCTCTGGCATGTACCCGGCTCCGCTCGCGAACGCCGACCTTCGGGATGCCACGCGCGCATGGCTCGAGGCCAACCCCGAGCCGGCCGCGCTGCGTCGCCTGGTCGTCGAGAACCTCGCCGGCGTCGAGCGTGCCCTCGCCGCGCAGGCGAAGGACGCGTCGGCCGCGTAGCGGGGTCGGGGCCGGGGTCGGGGTCTCGATACACGCGCTGCGCGCGCACTCGACCACGACAACTGCCGCACTCGACCACGACAGTTGCCCGCACTCGACCTCCACGGTTGCCCGCACTCGACGAACACAGCTGGGCGATGCTCAGCCGCTCCGCCATAAGCTGGGATGCATATGAAAACGACTGACTTTTGGAGCGGCGTCGGGACCTTCCTGGTACAGAGCGGATGGACCTTGCTCGCGATCGCCGCCTACATCGGCGGCGCCTTCCTGCTGAGCTGGATCCTGCGCGTTCTCATCCGCCATGTGGTCGGGCAGATCGTTAGCGGCGTCAAGAAGAAGCAGAACGGCGACGACACCCAGGCCATTGCTGCTTCCCCACTTGCCGCCGTCAGGGTTGTGCAACGCACGCGCACACTCGGCACGGTTCTCAGCAACATCGTCAACGTCGCCGTCGCGGTGGTCGCCGTCATTCTTGTCATCAACAGGATCGACAACACTGTCCTCGGCTCTCTCGCGCTCCTGACCGCGGCGGTCGGTGCCGGTCTCGGCTTCGGTGCCCAGAACATTGTCAGGGACGTCCTCAACGGCCTGTTCATGGTCATGGAGGACCAGCTGGGGGTCGGCGACGTCGTCGATCTCGGGCCCGCGACTGGCGTTGTGGAGGAGGTCGGCATCCGGATCACCAAGGTCAGGGATGTCAACGGGACGCTGTGGTTCGTGCGCAATGGCGAGATCCTGCGGGTTGGCAACATGTCGCATGGCTGGGCGCGCGTCATCATCGACCTCGCTGTGCCATACGAAGCGGATGTCGACGCGGTGCAGGAGAAGATGCTCGAAACCGCGAATGCGCTGGCAAGCGATCCGAAGTGGCGCTCGCGCATCATCGAGAAGCCCGAGATCTGGGGGCTGGAGTCGATCTCGGCCGAGGCGCTCGTCATTCGTCTTGTCATCAAGACCAGGACGAATGTGAAGGATGACGTCGCGCGCGAACTGCGCAGCCGCCTGAAGACCGCGCTCGACGGCATGGGCCTCAGACTGCCTGCGCTGAACAGCATCGTGCTGAGCGGCTTCGAGGGCGCCGCGAGCGTCAAGGGTGCACGACCACCGCGGACCCGCCCTGTCGCAACGGTCGCGGAACCGGCACAGAAGAAGCCGCGCACTCGCGGCGCGAAAGCGGTCGCGGATCCGCGCGCGGTTCAGGTCGTTGCGAAGTCCACGCCAACCACCAAGCCGACGACGAAGCCGGTCACCAAACCAGAGGCCAAGCCGGAGGACTGACATGGCGAGCGAAACCGGACCGTGGAGCGAACAGCAGCGGGTAGAGCCGAGTCCCGTCGTGCTGCGTACAAGCGAGGGCGGCGTGGGCGACGAATCCTTCTTCGAGCAGATCGGCGGCCACGAGACCTTCCTGCGACTCGTCACCGAGTTCTATCGGGGCGTGGCCGACGACCCCGTGCTTCGACCGATGTACCCGGAAGAAGACCTGGGCCCGGCAGCCGAGCGGATGACGCTCTTCCTGGAGCAGTACTGGGGAGGCCCGGGGACATACACCGAACGTCGTGGACATCCTCGGTTACGGATGCGCCACGTTCCGTTCAAGGTCAACCCGGATGCGCGCGATCGCTGGCTCACCCACATGCGCACTGCGGTTGACAGCCTCGGACTCAGTGAGCTCCACGAAGCGACGCTGTGGGACTACCTCGAACGCGCAGCCCACGCCATGGTCAACACATTCGACGAATAACCCTGCGACCGCTCGCGCGCGCTCGGCGCGCGGAGTAGCGTTCACCCATCAGGCGGACACGACCGGTCCTGGCACTGATTCCGAAGTTGTTGAATCTCTTCGAGGAGTGTTCCATGCGCAAGGTTTTCGCCGTCATAGCTGTCCTGTTCGCCGTTTCACTCATCGTGCAGCTCTATCTGGCTGGGATCGGCGTTTTCAGCGATCCGAATGACGACCTCTTCGCGATTCACGCCGTGAACGGGCAGATCGTGCTGAGGCTGCTCGCGCTCCTCACCCTCGTTGCAGCCGCATTCGCTCGCGCTGGTAAGGGCACGATCTGGCTCAGTGCCATCGCCTTGGTCCTCGTCCTCCTCCTGACGGTCCTGTTCATCCTCGCTGGCATCTTCTTCGGCGTGAGCCCGGACAGCCACGAAACCCCGCCGCTGGGCGCCACGATACTGCTCGCTTTGCACCCCGTGATCGGGGTTGCGGTCCTCGCCATCGGCGGAACCATCGCCGGACGAGCAATCCGGCTCGGCTTCCCGAGGACGCGGGCGGCAGCTTCGCAGGCAAGTGCAGAAGAGAGGACTAAGGCTTGAGCCGCCAGGCCTGGCGCCGAATGAGCACGTGTCCCCTGCGGGTCGTCAAGCGCGTCCACGGGCCCGTCTCGTAGAGCGCGATCGACTCGCCATCCGCGAGGAAGCCAAGGCTCGCAGCCGCGAACGCAGCTCCTGCCGGCACGAACTCCAGGCCGTCGATCGGCCGCCCCCAGACCTCGGAGCGCACCCGCTGCACGAGCTGTTCACCGGTGCCAGTCGGGACTGCTGCCGCGACCTCGTCGATTCCGGCTCGTGCGGTGGCATCCAGCACGTCGTACGTCGTCTCGCCGACGGGGCGCCAACCGCCACGCGGGGGCGAGATTCCCGCCCAGGTCACGGTGCTGACCTCGAGCGGCAGGCGAACCTGGACGGCGCCTTGGGCTGCGCTGGACTCCGCAGCGGCACCCGCATCGGACTCCGCCTCCGATGGGGTGGCGGCCGCATCCGGCCCGGTACTGAGCGTCTCTTGCAACCGGGCAAGCCGATCGAGCATCGAACGCATCGGGACCACCGCATCGAACGCCACACCCGGCTCGATCGCGAACGTACGCAGGCCGAGCACAGTCGGGCTCTGGTCGAGCAAACCATGCGGATAGAGGATCGCCGAATATGCCGCGAGCACGCCGGAACCCGCGATCAGGCGTACGGATCCGTCCTCAAGCCGCCCTGCACGCGCAAGGTAGACCTGAAGGTCGGAAACGGCGAGGGAATCCACGAGAGAAAATGACTGGCTCATCTGTTATCTAAACTTACCAAGGGACACGGATACGAAAGGCACCATGACTGAGCCACTCGACTCGCTCCTGAGCGCGCTCGACCTCACCGACACCGGCGCGCGCACGAGCGAGGACATCTTTACCGGTCCATCGCAGTGGATGCCGCACGGTCGAGTTTTCGGTGGGCAGGTACTCGCCCAGTCGCTCGTTGCCGCCATCCGAACGGTCCCTGACGAGCGGATCGTCCACTCGATGCACGCGTATTTCCTGCGCCCAGGCGACGTCAACCAGCCCATTACGTTCTCAGTCGACCGCATCCACGATGGGCGATCATTCTCGACACGGCGCACGCAGGCGTATCAAGATGGCGTGCCCATCCTTTCGATGATCGCGTCGTTCCAGGACGAGGATGATGGCTTCGACCACCAACTTGAGATGCCGTCAGACATGCCAGGGCCGGAGTCGCTGCCGAATTCGGCCGATGCTCTCGCCGATGTCGATCACCCCGCGGCACGCTACTGGTCACGTGACCGACCGTTCGACATCCGTCATATTCCTTCGCCCGTATACCTCACGGTCGAGGGGGACCATGTTGCGCATCAGGCCGTCTGGATCAAGTCGATCGGGCCACTGCCAGACGATAAGAACCTGCACAGGGCGGCATTGGCGTACGCGAGCGACTACACGATCCTGGAGTCGATCATGCGCCGCCACGGCGTCGCCTGGTCGACGAACGGGCTGAAATTGGCGAGCCTTGACCACGCCATGTGGTGGCACCGATTCGGCCGGGTCGACGACTGGCTGCTGTACGTACAGGAGTCGCCAAGCGCGACCGGTGGCCGAGGCCTCGCCCTTGGGCGCATCTACAGCAGGGATGGTGTTCTGCTCGCCAGTGTCGCCCAGGAGGGCATGATGCGGGTGCCCGGCCGCCCCTAGGGACTGCCCCGCAACAGCACCTGACCGCTGCTCGCGGAGCGCACATCCACCGTCGCGATCCTGTCAAGCGCGAGGCTCGTGGTGCCCCATGGTTCGACCGTGCTGCCGGGCTTCGCCGTCCAGGTCGCGATCTGTGTGGATTGCCCCGCGGTATCGGTCACGAACATCGCGTACGTATGAGTCGAGCCCGGCCCGTAGTCCGTCGGGCCGCTCCCGCCGGACCTGTCGTAGCGGCAGTTCATCTCGATCCGCGTGCCCCACCCTTCGTTGACCAGGCGGATGCTTGCCGTCATCGAGCTGGGAACAACCTGCGAAAGCGTGACCTCTGCACCGGTCGCGGTGTTGGGCGGCGCCGTCCCTGAAACGAGCTGCGGGATCAGAAGCACGACCGCAGCGGCGGCAGCAGCAGCGACCACCACGCTGCTTGCGACGAACGCACGGATGCGCCGCCGCCGTCTGGCGACCGACCGGACAAGGCGCGGCAGCAGCGTTGCCGGCACCGGCACCTCACTGGCGGGGAGGAGGAGCCCGCCCGCTTGCCCGGCAGGGAGCTTCGTGAGAAGTCCCGGGAGCGCAGCCAGTTCCGCAACCGCAGCGGCGCATGATGAACAGGTGGCCAGGTGCCGCTCGTATTCGCGGCGCTCCACAGGTGAGAGAGAGCCGAGCACGTATGCCGCATCCCAGTCTGAATAGAGGTCGGCGCTCATTCGGTCACCCCCCGTTCCTGCAGGGCGAGGCGCAGGGCGCGCAGGGCATAGTGCAACCGGGACTTCACGGTGCCTTCCGGGATCTCCAGCTCGCGCGCGATCTCGGCCGTGGACTGTCCCTTGTAGTACGCGTGGACCACGACGAGGCGGTGATCCGCGGAGAGAGCTGTGAGCGCATCCGAGATGAGCCAGGTATCGAGCATGCCATCGGTGCCGTCATCCGTGGCCCGTTCCGGCACCTGGTCCGAAACAATTTCGTGACGAGCGTGGGCGCTTCGCCGGTCGTCGATCACGAGGTTCCTGGCAACCGTGAAGAGCCATGATCGTGCGGATGTCTCAGACTGGTCGAGCACCTGCGGGCGGGACCACGCGCGCACGAGCGTCTCCTGCACAACGTCCTCCGCAAATTGCCGATCACCAGTGAGCCACACGACGTACCGCCAGAGTGCCGGCGCGTGCTCGTCGTGTAAAGCGCGCAACAGTTCGGCTTGCTCATCCGGCATTACGCACCTCCACTGATATCAACGTAACCCGAAGATGATTCGTTCATTCAGTTTGAACCGGATGCGACATAGCCTCGTTGATAGAAATGACACGCATTCACCGTCGATCGCCGCACCGGCTCTGGAGGAACACTGCCCATGGATAACGCATCACCCGTCACCCGTCGAGCCCTGATCACTGTCGGGGGCGCTGCCGTAGTGGGCGCGGGTACCCTCGTCCTCGCCGCCTGCACCCCTGCCGGGTCGAGCACCGCGAACGCGAATGCTTCCACGAGCACCTCGGGTGGCACGGCGGCCGCGCCGAAGGCCGCTGCGGGTACCGAGGTCGCCAAGGTCGCGGACATCCCCGTCGGCGGCAGTATTTCGGCGAAGATCGGTAACGATCCCGTTGTGCTTGCCCAGCCGGCCGCGGGCAAGGTCGTCTGCTTCAGCGCAATTTGCACCCACCTGGGCTGCATCGTGAATGCCGCGGCTACGGAATTCGACTGCCCGTGCCACGGGTCCAAGTTCGACGCAGCAACCGGCAAGGTACTGCAAGGCCCAGCCGTCGTACCACTGAACTCGATCGCCGTCACCGTATCAGGCGGGTCGGTCGTGACATCCTGATGTACGAGATCAGCGGGCTTCCACTGCACGTGCTGATCGTGCACTTCGTTGTCATTGTCGTTCCGGTCGCGGCACTGTGCATGGTTCTCGCTGCCGTCTGGCCGGCAGCCCGCCGCAGGCTCGGAATCGTGACACCGCTCATCGCCCTTGCCGCACTCGTGGCGGTGCCGATCACCACGGCGGCGGGTGAGTGGCTGGCAGCGCGCGTGGGTCACACCGAACTGATCGCAGCACACCAGGCGCTCGGGTACACGCTGCTTCCCTGGGCCATCGCGTCCTTCATCGTCGCGCTCGCGCAGTGGGTCTGGTTCCGGTTCTTCCACCGCGATGGCGCCCGGTTTCGGGTCGGAAGCACGGCGCTGCGCGTCGCCATCACGATCGCCCTGACCGCAGCGATCGCCGTCACGGCCGTCGGATCGGTCGTCACGGTCGTCCGCATTGGCGAGTCCGGAGCCAGAGCCCTCTGGACCGGAACCTTCGCCGAGAATCCCCGGTAGCTGGCTAGCTGCGTCTGGCGAAGGCGACCGTGTCTCCGAGGTAGGGAAGCCACGCTGCCCGCTGCGAGTCCGGGATGCGTGCTGGTCTGCCGGTCGTGGCCGAAATCAGGACCAGCGTGGTCGCGGCCCGAGTGAAGAGAACCCTCGGGACAACACCGGTCGGAGAATAGACCTCGTAGCCGATCTCGAGGCTCGCGCCGCCGATCCGGGCGATCCACATCTCGATGTCGACGGGCGCGCGCATGTACGGGATCGGTGCAAGGTACTCGAGCTCCTGCCGCGCAATCACGACGTTCACCTCGGCGCCCGGACGAGCATCCATCACCGCGGCGCCGGAACCCTCGCCGTCGTCAGGGCGCCAGAACGCCTCGATACGCGCCTCCTCGAGGATACGCAGCATCTCGGCGTTGTTGACATGCGCATAAGCGTCGAAGTCTGACCAGCGCAGCGGAATCTGGATGTGCAGCCTGGTCATCACGCCCTACTCTGCTGGCCTAGTCGGCGTTCCGCTCGCCCAATCGCTGATGCGATTGTCACGGCCTTAGTCCCTGGTGAGCTTGCGGTAGGTGGATCGGTGCGGCTTCGCCGCGTCCGGTCCGAGGCGCTCGATCTTGTTCTCCTCGTATGCCTCGAAGTTGCCTTCAAACCAGTGCCAGTAGCCCTGGTTCTCCTCCGTGCCCTCGTACGCCAAGATGTGGGTCGCAATTCGGTCGAGGAACCACCGGTCGTGGGTGATGACCACGGCACAACCGGGGAATTCGAGAAGCGCATTCTCGAGACTGCCGAGGGTTTCGACATCCAGGTCGTTGGTCGGCTCGTCGAGCAGCAGCAGGTTGCCCCCCTGCTTGAGCGTGAGCGCGAGGTTGAGTCGGTTGCGCTCGCCACCGGAAAGAACACCGGCCTTCTTCTGCTGGTCGGGGCCTTTGAACCCGAACTGCGACACATAGCCGCGGGAGGGGATCTCGGTCTTTCCCACCTGGATGAAGTCCTGACCGTCTGAGACGACCTCCCAGAGTGTCTTGCTGGGATCGATCCCGCCGCGGCTCTGGTCCACGTAGGAGATGTCGACAGTCTCGCCGACCTTGAGGTCTCCCCCGTCGAGGGGTTCGAGACCGACGATCGTCTTGAACAGCGTGGTCTTGCCGACACCGTTCGGGCCGATGACGCCGACGATGCCGTTACGTGGAAGGGTGAAGCTCAGTCCGTCGATGAGCACGCGCCCGTCGAAGCCCTTCGAAAGTTTCGTGGCGTCGATGACCTGTGCACCGAGACGCGGACCGACGGGGATGACCAGCTCTTCGAAGTCGAGCTTTCTCGTCTTCTCGGCCTCGTTGACCATCTCCTCATACCGGGCGAGTCGAGCCTTCGACTTGACCTGGCGGCCCTTGGCGTTGCTGCGAACCCATTCGAGTTCTGAGGAGAGTCGCTTGGCGAGCTTGGCGTCCTTCTTGCCTTGGACTTCGAGCCGCGCACCCTTCTTTTCGAGGTAAGTCGAGTAATTGCCTTCGTACGGGTACAGGTGGCCGCGATCAACTTCGGCGATCCACTCGGCGACATGGTCGAGGAAGTACCGGTCGTGTGTGACAGCGAGAACTGCACCGTGGTACTGGGCGAGGTGCTGCTCGAGCCACAGCACGCTTTCGGCGTCGAGGTGGTTGGTCGGCTCGTCGAGCAAAAGCAGGTCTGGCTTCTGGAGCAGCAGCTTGGTGAGCGCAACTCGGCGCTTCTCTCCGCCGGACAAGTTCGCAACCGTGGCATCCCCCGGGGGCGTGCGCAAGGCATCCATGGCTTGCTCAAGCTGGGAGTCGAGGTCCCACGCGTCCGCGGCGTCGATCTGTTCCTGCAGCGAACCCATCTCGGCCATGAGCGCATCGAAGTCGGCGTCGGGGTCGGCCATCGCCATCGAGACCTCGTTGAACCTGTCGACCTTCGCCTTGATCGGGCCGACACCCTCCTGCACGTTCTCGAGAACCGTCTTGTTCTCATCGAGTTCCGGCTCCTGCATGAGGATGCCGACGCTGTAGCCGGGGCTCAGCCTGGCTTCACCGTTGCTCGGGGTATCGAGTCCGGCCATGATCTTGAGGATCGTCGACTTGCCCGCACCGTTCGGACCGACAACCCCGATCTTCGCCCCCGGCAGGAA
>JAUZGC010000172.1 GCA_030840105.1 Microbacteriaceae bacterium | reverse complement strand
GGCCACGATGGGCGACGCGGGTGTCTTGTCCGCGCCGTAGTAGCCGTTAACCGTCACGCCATCGAGCGAGAGATCCGTGGGGCTGACATTCGTCAACTCGATATCAACCTGGACAGCCGGTCCACCGACCTCGCCTGCCCGCGTAGCCTTCGCTTCCACAGGTGTCAACGCCACGATCCGACCGGTTATCCCGCTGCCGAGGGTCGCCTCCTCCGCGCGCGGCACGATCTTCGCGACCGGTTGGCCGAAGGCAGGGTCAGGCTTCGCGGTCGGAGCCGGCTGGTCGGTGGGAGCCGGCCGGTCGGTGGGGGTCGGCTGATCGGTGGCGCCGGGGATGGTCGAATCCTGGTTCGCGTTTCCGAAGGGAATGGATGTCAATGGACCCTGCCCGGCGACGTCACGCGCCGCACCACGCATTCCCGCCCAGACGAGGCCCCCGACGACGAGCGCGACGGCGACAACGCCAGCGATGACAAGAGTGAACGTGCGGATGCGCCTCCGCCTCGTGCCGGACGGGGGAGTTGGTTGCTTTGACGTCATTGCGGTCCTCTTTCCTGTGCAGGCGCCGATAGCGACCACGAATTCAGCTCACGGAACCACTTGGCCGCCGCTAACAGCAGGAAAACCGTCGTCGCCGCGAAGAGCACCGTGTAGACCACAACAAACACCGGGATTGCCCCGAGCAACACAAATGAGATGCACAGCACCCCGTAGTCCATTGGGATGACGGCGAGCGCACGCAGCCAGGACGGTCGACCAGGCTGGTCCTCCGCGAGTGGAACCGCGCCGTGTTGGCGGCGCAGCTGCTCGGTCAGAATCATGCCGAAAAACAACACGGCCGACACGATCGCGAAGGCAAGGGGAACAAGGAGCCAGACGGTGGGCACGACGCCAAACCGGAAAAATCCAATCGCGAGAACGATCGGCATGGTCGAGACCTTGACGGCATCGATGATGTGATCGAGCCATTCACCCGCTGGGCTGTTCCTGCCCTGGAGCCGCGAGACCTGACCGTCCGCCGAGTCGAACGCGTAGCCGATCAACAGGCAGAGGGCGATGCAAACACCGAGCAGGAACGATGGCGGGAAGACGACGAGGAGGATGAGTCCCGCGAAGGTCCACACGGCGCTGATGGCCGTGACCCCGTTCGGGCTGAGACCGGCTCGGTACGCCCACGCCGCAAGGTATCGCCCGACCCGGCGGTTGACGAACCGGGAGTACGCGGGTGCACTGCGCGCCGCCGGTTTCTGCGCGGCGGAAAGCCGTCGCACGATCGCCGAATATGTTTCGCGAGCGGGCGCTTCCGCATACCCGCCGATGAGAGGCTGCTCTGTCACGTGCCTTCGACTCCTTCGGACGATACGCGTCGACGATCCCGCGCCTGCGGCGCGGGCCGTCGCTGCGCGAACAGGTGCCTGCGGGGTCGCACGAGCGTGCCAGCGGCCAGGCTCAGGCACAGTCGCTCATAGAGGTCGGCCACGTCATTCCAGTCGTAAGAGGCGGCGCGCTCCCGGGCGAGCGCGCCGCACTCACGCACGGCATCCTGATTCTGCTCAGCACTCTCAATCGCGCGAGCGACATCCTCTGCCGACGAAAAGTAGACGCCTGAGCCTTGCAAAACCTCACGGTTGAAGGAGGCGTCGTATGCGATGGTCGCGGCACCCGCACCGATCGCACGAAGCAGCGAGGGATTTGTGCCGCCAACGGAGTGACCATGCAAGTAGGTGTACGCGCCGGAATAGAGCTGATCAAGGAGCTCCTGGTCCCAGACCGCACCAAGGAATCGCACGTGATCCCCCCCGAGCGAATGGATGCGTGCGGTGTGTTCGTTCGCGTACGGCGCAGATCCGACGACCACGAGAGGGCGCGTGGCTTCGCTCCGCCGGTACCCGTCGACGATCATGTCGACATGATTCTCCGGCTCGAATCGCGCGACGACGAGGTGATAGCCGCCGGTCGTCAGCCCGAGCTCATGCAACCGCTCATCCGCCGATTCAACGCGGGGTGCGCCGTACGTGATGAGCTGCGTATCGGCATCGAACTCGGTGCGATAGTAATCCTGGATGCCCTGGGCGTCGGCAATGAGGGCGTCGGACCAGCGGACGGCCCACGACTCCGCGAAGCGATAGTAGCGCTTGCCTGCACCACCCCACTTTGCGCGCTGCCATTCGAGGCCGTCGACATGCGTGGCAACGGGAATGCGGGCGGCACGAAGGAGGGGCAGGAACGGCGAGTTGGCCGCGTTGAAGACAATGGCGGCATTCGTGCGGTGCAGCAGGAGGTGCGCGACCGAGAGGCCCGTGTGGCTGAGGGTCTCGAGTGAGCGGCGGTGCATTGCGGGGCGATGCACGAGCCTCATCCCCCGATATGAGTCGGCTCGAGATGGTGGATCGTCCTGCGAGCGGCAGTAGACGACGATGTCATGCCCGCGTTCCGCGAGGCGCCATCCGATCTCCTCGACACAGGTCTCGAAGCCGCCGTACTGGGCTGGGACTCCACGCGTGCCGACGAGGGCGATGCGCAGCAGGCCGTCGCCTTTGCCGTTCATCGGGAACCCGCTCTCGCTCGGCATACGGTGACGAGTCGACGCCAAGCGAGTCTTCAACCGTCGGCTTACGCCGACGACGGTCGGTATGCCTCGGATCGCACCAGGGTCGGGTCGTCTGTTGCAAGCCAAGTCTATGACGAGGATTCCTCATTCCTCTCCCCCTCGATCGGGGGACTCGTGGTTTTTATCAGTCCCAGCGAGAGAGCTCGCCCACCGGACGAGCGGGGTTGCCGGCCACAATAGTTCCGGGAGGAACCGACTTCGTCACGACAGAACCTGCCGCAACGACGGCACCATCTCCGATTGTGACGCCCTTCAGAACCATCACCCCTGTGCCGATCAGGACGTGTTCCCCAATCGTGATGGCGCCGGAATGCTCCCGGACGACGCCGTCCCGATCGGTTATGCGGTGGAAGTCCGTATCGAGCAACTGCGAATCCCACGACACTTGCGTTCCTTCGCCGATCGTCAGCCCGACCTCGACGTTGACAACGTTTCGTGCGCCGATTGCACTGCCGTGCTCTAGGGTGAGAGTCGCCCCAGGACCAACCCAGATGCGCGCACCTTCCCGGACACAGCTGCCCGGCTGCAGGCGGTAGGTGCCGGGTCCGCTTAGCCTCACCCCTGCCGCAATTCTGACCCGTCGAAAGCCACGCAGCGCCCCACGCCCGTAGTCGACCGCACGTCGAAGTCGGCCAGAGAAGGTCATGGCACATTCCTAGCAGAGCGTCGTGTCACACGCACCCGCAATTCAGCTCGGACGATGCGTCGTCCGTCGCGGATCCCGCGGTAGGCCGCAATGAGCGGGCGAAGTGACCGAATGAACTGGCGGCGACCACCCTGAAGCAGGATCTCATACGCCACAGGCACAGTGGCTCGACTCCATCGGCGCTGATCCTCCGGCGGCAGATGCCTGGCCGCGAAGAGCAGCCGGTTTCGGATGTTGTAGTAGTAGTACGAACCGGACTTTGCGGCTCCCGCCGACGAGAGCCCCTCGCCCTGGGTACCACCCTCCGCGTGGACGGCGACGGCGTCCGCACGGATCTCGATCGTTCCCCCCGCCTGAACAACGCGGTGCGAGAGGTCGACGTCCTCCCAGTACAGGAAGTACTCGTCGCTGAACCCGCCGACCAGGCGCCAGAGCCGATCCGTAACCATGAGGCATGCGCCACTCAGCCAGGATTCGATTCGCACGCCCGAGGCCGGATCGCGTCGTCGTGTGGCTCGGATCCGCCCGTCGTCGAGATACAGGTCAGAGCCGTCGAACCACACGGATCCATCCGGGCGGACGATCAGAGGCGAGACGAGCGCCAGCGGTCGCTCTCTCACACGCTCGAGCAGCCTGAGCACCTGATCCGCCGCGATCGTCGCATCCGGATTGAGCAGGAGGAACGAGGATGCGCCCAGCTCCCCTGCGCGCGCGACACCCAGGTTCATACCGACGCCGAAGCCCGTATTAGACGCGGGCAAAACGACCTCCCACGATTCGCGGCGGCCGAGTTCCGTGACGCGCAGACGCTCAACGTCATCCGTGAAGTTGTCCACGACCACGATGACGACCCCGGGGATCGCCCTGGAAAGCGGAGTGAGGTTGCGTTCGAGAAGCGCGGATGATCCGTAGCTGACCACCACGACCGCCAGCGATCCGAACTCGGCCGGGGCAGCGTCGTGCGCCTCCTGCTCCATCGCGCACCCGCCTTCCCGAGTCCCGCATCGTGCGCTCGCGCGGCACGATCCGAATCAAACGTGTAGCAAGTGTTGCAGATTGCCACTCCCGCACAGTCACGACCATCGTTGAACCTAGCCGCGCGATCACCCTCTGTGTGACGATGGACTTTCCCGGCGCGTGCACACAGACTCGTGCGCCCCGCCGGTCGGCGAGGAGTGGCAGAGATGGCAGACGGTGGGCGACTCAGAGTCACTATTGCCGTGCCCACCTACCTCCGTCCAGGCGACCTCCGCGTGCTCCTCCCCATGCTGTGTGCACAGGCGGAGGAGGTTCGAACCACACACGGCGCCAACTACGACGTCGACCTGCTCGTTGTCGACAACGATCCGCACGGCAGTGGAGCCGCGGCCGTACAGGAACTTGCCGAGCCACGGCTCCGCTACGTCGTCGAGGAGCATCCCGGCATTTCCGCCGTGCGCAATCGCGCGCTGGATGAGTGCGCCGGCTCTGACCTCCTCGCGTTTATCGACGATGACGAGCGGCCGCTCGATGGCTGGCTCGAATACCTCCTCGTGACGTGGCAGCAGACCACCCCTGCGGCTGTTTCCGGCCGCGTTGTCGCGGAGTACGACGGCATCCTCGACCCCTGGATCGCCGCCGGAGAGTTCTTCCGCCGCCGTAGCATGAGAACTGGTTCGGAGATCCAGGTGGCCGCCGCCGGCAACCTACTTCTCGACCTCCGTCAGGTGCGCACCATCGGAGTCCGCTTCGCGAACGACCTGGGCTTGAGCGGCGGGGAAGACACGCTCTTCAGCCGGCTGCTGGTACGTGGCGGCGGCCGAATGGTGTGGTGCAACGAATCCGTCATCTCCGACCAGGTTCCTGCGGCGCGCATGACCAGGCAATGGGTGTTGAAGCGGGCCTGGAGCCACGGAAACTCGGCCACTGTCGTCGAGATCCGACTGGCTCAAGGTCGCGGGTGGATGGTGCGCATCCGCGAATTCTTCCGCGGAGCCGTTCGTATCCTCGGAGGAGCGACGAGGTTCCTCTTGGGTTACGTCATGCGTTCCCTCCGGCACCAGGCCCGCGGCCTGCGCGTGGTCTACCGCGGCGCCGGGATGATTTCAGGGGCGCGCGGAGTCGTCTTCCAGGAATATGCGCGCGACGGCGGCAAGCAACAGGCCGCCTCCGTCAGACGCCGTCGGCGCGTAACTCGAGAGACGGAGCGCTAGCGGATGCCGACTATCGCGGCTCGAACCCGAAGCACCCTGAAACCACTCGTCAGGCGGTACGGAGCGTTCGTCGGCTCGATCGTGCGCGTGGCGACCGAGGCCCCGCACATCGTCGTGACCTACGACGACGGGCCGGAGCCCGGCGGGACCGATCGAGTCCTGGCATCACTCGCGAAGCACGAAGCGAGCGCGACGTTCTTCATCCTGTTGTCGAGGGCGCGACGCTATCGCAGTCTGGTCGAGGATGTAGTTTCCGCTGGGCACGAGATCGCACTGCACGGCCTCGACCATCGGAGGTTGACCGCCTTCTCCGCCAGCGAGGTCAGGCGAAGGACGAGCGACGCGAAGGCGGAGCTCGAGGATCTGAGCGGGCGCGGCATCCACTGGTTCCGGCCGCCGTACGGCGCCCAGTCGCTCGGCACCTGGCGGGCAACGAGATCCGTTGGTCTCGCTCCCGTGCTGTGGGGACCGACGACGTGGGACTGGAAGGACATCCCTCAATCTGAACGCGTGGACTCCGCGCTCCGCGGGGCCGCGCCGGGCGCCATCCTGCTCGCACACGACGGGCAGGCCAGTACGGATGATGGCGCGTTCGACGGCCCGCCACCACACCTGGATCGTGGTGAGCTCGCTGACCTGGTGCTCGACGCATATGCGGCCCGTGGACTGACCGGTCGATCACTCGGCGACGCCCTCGCTGTCGGGACCCCGGTGCGAGAGGCACGATTCAGCCGCTGACGGGCGCGATCCGCCTGGCGATCTCCCTCGCTCGTCGATACGCAGCGAGGTGTGCACGCCCTGCGTCGGCCCACTCGCGTGCGGACAGGTCCGGTCGCTCGCTCCGATCACCGCGCTGCACTCGCTCAAGCGTGTCGAGCAGGAGCTCGGGCGTCAGGTCTCCGTCATAGCGCCACACCCAGCCGTCTCCGACCTCCATTGCAAGGCGCTCCGTCACCTCATTCGACGGGACGAGCACCGGCCGATCGAGCGAGAGCGACGTGAGCACTCCACCCGAATTGTGCATCTCGCGATAGGGCAGGACAACGAGCTCGGCCGAGCTCACGATGTCGACCAGCTCGGCGTCGGCAAGGAACTCCAGGGTGAGTTCGATCCGGTCGTCGCCGTCGGCAAGCTCAGTGAGCTGCCGGGCGAGCTCCTCGGTCGATGGCTTGCCTCCGATCCGGAGCGTCACATCGGCTGCGGCCGTTGATCGGAACGCGCTGAGCAGGCGATCGACGCCCTTGTAGCGCCGGATCAGGCCGAAGTATGCGAGCCGGCGCGGCACCTGCTCCGGCTTCCGGTAGGTGGCGAACCAATCCCGGTAGTGCCCGTGGAGGATCGTGACGACAGCACGACCATCGGGGATCGCGGTCGACGTATTGAGCCGGATCCGCAGTGTTGTCTGACGCTCGACCAGTCCCAACAGGAGCTTCTCGCGACGGGAGATTCCCTGCGGGATCTCAAGGTTATGTACAGTGCGAACCAGCGGCGTTTTCGTCAGCCGGAGTTTGATGAGCAGCGTCACTGTGAGTGCCTGCCGAACCAGCGCCTTGAGCGGACTGTGCCCGGCGACAAGGATCTCCGGCCAATGTACATGGAAGACGTCGTAGCGACGAAGGAGCGCATTGCGCCAACTGAAGGTGCGAACTTCGACGCCTGCGGTCCTGGCAATGCTGTCCCTGAGCATCACGAGGTATGGGTTGGTCGTTGGCCGAGGTTCGGGAAACGACTGCTGGACGACGAAGGTGCGGATCGTGATGGTTCCCCTCCTGGCACTCAACTCGGCGAGACCACCCCACCCGCGTGCGACCAGACTATTGCCAACACGCGCCTGGTCGTGGATATGAGAAAAGCTCGCATTTGACCAGGCGGCGGCAATATGATCGCTGGAGTTGGGGAGAGGGGACTGTCATGCCACATCGTATTGTGCGGCTCTCACGGGAATTGGTGCGCGATCCCGGTGGGTTCGCCAGAAAGGTCTACATCAAGGTTTTGCTGGCGAGGCTCCGGTTACGAAATCGAACGACACGCAGACCCGTGACCGGAGGCACCGCTGTTGTGGTCAATCTGACCACGCATGGTCACCGCATCGATTACGTCTTCTATGCGTTGGAGTCGATTGCCGGGGGCAGAGTGTGTCCCAGCCGACTCATCCTCTGGCTCGATGAAGAGGATGCCATCGAACATCCGCCGCGCGCGCTTCGACGTTTGCAGTCGAGGGGACTCGAGATACTCCGGTGCCCGAACTACGGACCGCATAACAAGCAGTATCCGTATGCGCAGACGATCGATGACGAGCCACGCCCGCTCGTTGCCGCGGACGACGATGTGCTCTATCCGCGCAATTGGCTAGCCGAGTTAGTGGAGGCTGCGGAACGGCATCCACGAGACATCCACGCAATGCGCACCCACATGGTGACGTTCGAGGGGACAGCCATTGCCCCGTACTCCCGGTGGGTACCGGGACGCGGCACCGAGGCGAGCTATCGGAACGTCGGTACCGGCGTGTCTGGGGTGATCTATCCCCCGGAGTTCCTGGCCGTATTGCGCCTCGAGGGCGATCGGTTCCTTGAACTTGCACCCCGCGCAGACGACATCTGGGTGCACGCGGTCGCGGTGCGTCACGGCTTCCGCGCGAGGCAGGTGGGCGAACGGCAGGCCGAGTACTTCGCCATTCCGGGAACCCAGAAGAACACCCTGTACCGCCACAATGTGGTCCTGGGTGGAAACGATGTCCAGATCCGGGCGGCCTACGGCTTCGGAGAAGTCGAGCGCCTGCTGCGTGACGCACCACACGATTCGGGGACGCTGACGGAACCACTATGAGCAGCAGGGGAACTCACCGCGCATTCGCACCCACCGCGTCCACGGGGGCGCGTACGTTGCGCGCGGCGCCTCGAGCGCAGGGCGTTCCGGGATCCCTCTCGCGCAGCATGACCATCGCCTTCGTCGGCAATGCGTTCCCTCCCCTCGTCGCCCTGTTCTCGGGGCCCATCCTCGCCCAGTCGCTCGGTGTCGATGGCCGGGGTGCCGTGGCGGCCGCGACCGCCCCACTCGCCCTTATCGTCACCATCGCGACATTTGGCGTGCCCGAGGCGGTCACGTGGGCGATTGCGCGATCGCCCCGTCTTGCCCGGAATGCGGCCGGGCGCGGAATGCTCATTCTCACCATCGCAGGGCTCTTTGCGGTGGCCGCGGTGGCCGTTGCTGCGCCGTGGCTAAGCGGTGGGAAATTTGCCGTGCAGCAACTCATCTATGTCGCGGCCCTCGCAATCGTGCCCAACCTGCTTATCGGAGTCTTGCGCGGCGTGGCATCGGCGACGCACGCCTGGCGACTCGTCGCACTCGAGCGCATCCTCGC
>JAUZGC010000162.1 GCA_030840105.1 Microbacteriaceae bacterium | reverse complement strand
CTACGGCGGTGCGTACATCGCCGACATCGCGAACCAGGTGGTCGAGCGCGTCGACGGCGAACTCGCAGGCCTGCCTCGCGAGGAGCAGCAGGAGGCGTTCCGTTCGATCGGGACCGAGCTGATGTTCACCGAGATCAAGTCGAAGCTGCACAGTTTCGGCGTTGACTTCGATGTCTACTTCCACGAGGACTCCCTGCACGAGTCCGGTGCGGTGGACCGCGCCATCGACCGACTCCGCGAGCTTGGCCACGTCTTTGAGGAGGATGGCGCGATCTGGCTGCGCACCACCGAGTTCGGCGACGATCGCGACCGGGTGATCATCCGCAGCACCGGGGAACCCGCGTACATCGCCGGCGACCTCGGCTATTACCTGGACAAGCGTGAGCGCGGCTTCGAGCAGAACCTGATCATGCTCGGCGCGGACCACCACGGCTACGTGGGCCGCATGATGGCCATGGCCGAGGCGTTCGGCGATACGCCGAACGTCAACCTGCAGATCCTGATCGGCCAGATGGTCAACCTGCTGCGCGACGGCGAGCCCGTCAAGATGAGCAAGCGCGCCGGCACGATCGTCACGCTCGACGACCTGGTCGATGCGGTGGGCGTGGATGCCGGGCGCTACGCCCTGGTGCGCTCCTCGAGCGACTCGCAGCTCGACATCGACCTCGACCTGCTCAGCAAGCGCACCAACGAGAATCCCGTCTTCTACGTGCAGTACGCCCACGCTCGCACCCGTTCGGTCGCGCGCAACGCCGAGGCGGCCGGCGTCGACCGCTCCTCATTCGCGCCGGAATTGCTCACGCACGAGACCGAGTCGGCGCTCCTCGGCGCGCTGCAGGAGTATCCGCGGTTCGTCGCTCAGGCGGCAGAACTTCGCGAGCCGCACCGCATCGCGCGGTACCTCGAGGAGATCGCCGGCCTCTATCACCGCTGGTACGACAATTGCCGCGTGATCCCGCTGGGCGAGGAGCCCGTGACCGACCTCCATCGCACCCGGTTGTGGCTGAATGACGCGACCAGCCAGGTCATCCGTAACGGTCTTGGGCTGCTCGGCGTCTCTGCCCCGGAGCGCATGTAGCGATGGCCAAGGCGCGCAACGTCGATGGGCGGCAAGCGCCGCGTGAGCACGGGGGTGCACGCGTGCGACGGCGCTGGCCGAAGGTTCTCCTGGGGATCGTCATCCCGGTCGTTCTGCTCACAGTCGCCTTCTTCCTGGTTGACTCCGGTGTGCGTTCCTACGCGGAAGGGCGTGTCCGAGACCAGATCGAGCAGAATCTGCCGGCCGGCGTCACCGGCGCGGTCACCGTCCGCATCAATGGTGCATCGGTGATCGCGCAGTACCTGGCCGGTTCGTTTCAGAGCATCGAAGTGGATGCGCCAGCGCTGACCGCCAATGGCATTCCGGTAGCGGCATCCGTCGTTGCCACCGGGGTTCCGGCCGACCTGGCGAAGCCGGTCTCGGCTGTCCGTGGCACCATACGCGTCGACCAGGCTGCACTCAACCAGCTCGTCCGCGTGCCAGGGGCGACAGGCGGCGCCACGCTCGGGAACGGCACGCTGACCTATGACGGTGCTTCGACGCTCGCAGGAATCCGGATCGGCTACCAGGTCACGGCCACTCCGAAGGCCAACGGGAGCACCATCGTGTTGCAGCCGAAGGACGCGAAGATCACCGCGGGCGTCGGAGGTGTCGACCTCACTGCGTCGTTGCTCGCCGCCCTCGGGCAGAGCCCCGTCGCCATATGCGTCGCGCAATACCTGCCCGCCGGCGTTGCGGTGTCCGCCGTCGATGTCACGCCGACGGCGGCGACCATCACGCTGGATGCTCACAATCTGGTGCTTTCGCAGGCAACCCTGGGCACGCGGGGCTCCTGCCCGTAACCGGGGCGAGCTGCCGGCCAGGTCGAACTGCGTAGCGGAACCTCGCTAGAATTTGCGTGCCGATCGTTCGATTGATCGGTGATGTTCTCCATTGGCTTCAGGGACCAAGCCGGGTCCGCTCGCCCCGAGAGATACCCACTCGACCCATCCCGTGAGGTTTTCCCCGTGGCTTCCAACCCTCTGGCGCCCCAGTGGCTGTCGCTCCCGAGCGACGCCAATGAGCTTCTGCCTGCACTGTGGTCCTACAACACTGTGCGAACCGACGGCGAGATCACCGTCGCCGGCGTCGGCGCTGCCGAGCTCGCCGAGCAGTTCGGCACGCCCCTCTACGTCGTCGACGAAGCGGATGTCCGTTCGCGCGCCGCCGAGACCCTCGCAGCTTTCCAGCGTGCGTTCTCCGGCATCGGCACAACCGCGAAGGTGTACTACGCGGGCAAGGCGTTCCTGAGCATCGAGGTCGCTCGGTGGATGACCGAGGCCGGTCTCAACATCGATGTCTGCAGCGGGGGAGAGCTCGCCGTCGCACTCGCCGCCGGCGTCGACCCCGGCCGTCTCGGGTTCCACGGCAACAACAAGTCGACCGCAGAGATCGACCGTGCTGTCGGCGTGGGCATCGGCGCGATCGTCATCGACAGTCTGCAGGAGATCGACAGGGTTGCGGGTGCCGCACGCAGGCACGGCCGTGTGCAGCGAGTGCGCCTGCGGGTCAACAGCGGAGTTCACGCGCACACGCACGAATTCCTGGCGACCGCGCATGAAGACCAGAAGTTCGGTATCGCGCTCGACGCGGCCGCCGACGCCGTCGCCGCGATCCGTTCGCACGAGAGCCTCGAGTTCCTCGGTCTGCACTGCCACATTGGCTCGCAGATCTTCGGGGCGGAGGGATTCGCGGAGTCGGCAGGGCGCCTGCTCACGCTGCACGCCGAGTTGCTCGCATCCGGAAACGTCCCCGAGCTGAACCTCGGCGGCGGTTTCGGCATCGCGTACACGTCCTCGGATGACCCGACGCCCATCGACGAGCTCGCAGGCAACATCGCGCAGACCGTGGCCGCGGAGTGCGCGCGCCTTGCTATCCCCGTTCCCGCCGTCGCTTTCGAGCCAGGTCGTGCCATCGTCGGGCCTTCGACCTTCACCCTCTACACGGTCGGAACGACGAAGCCGGTCGCGGTCTCGGTCACCTCCACCGGCGTCAACGTCAGCGACGACGCGCAGGACGGCGTCGCGATCCGCACGTACGTCAGCATTGATGGCGGCATGAGCGACAACGCGCGCACCGCGCTCTACGGCGCCGACTACTCGGTTCGTATCGCCAATCGCGCGTCCGTCGCCGAACCTGCGCTCGTGCGCATCGCAGGCAAGCACTGCGAGAGCGGCGACATCGTCGTCAATGCCGACTATCTGCCGGGCGATGTCACGCCAGGAGACCTCGTGGCCGTCCCGGCAACGGGGGCATACTGCTGGTCACTCTCGAGCAACTACAACTACCTTGGTCGTCCGCCCGTCATCGCGGTGCGCGATGGCGTCGCCCGGGTCATCGTTCGCGGCGAGACCGAGGCCGATCTTCTGGCGCGCGACGCCGCATTCCGCGAAGGAGCATCCGCATGATCGAATACCGCAATCTGAGGGTCGGCCTTCTCGGAGCCGGCTCCGTCGGATCGCAGGTGGCCAAGCTCCTGCTCGAACACGGCGAGGAACTTGCCGCGCGCGTCGGCGCGAGCCTGGAACTCGCCGGCATCGCGGTGCGTGACCCGAACGCGAAGCGCGACGTCGACCTTCCCGCACACCTCTTCACGACGGATGCGGAGTCGCTCATCCTGGGTTCCGACATCGTGGTCGAACTCATGGGCGGCATCGAGCCGGCGCGCACCCTGGTACTGCAAGCCCTCAACTCGGGTGCAGATGTCATCACTGCAAACAAGGCGCTGCTTGCGACCCATGGGCCGGAACTTTTCGACGCCGCGGAGCAGGTCGGCGCCCAGCTCTATTACGAGGCTGCCGTCGGCGGCGCGATCCCGATCATCCGCCCGCTGCGGGACAGCCTGGCCGGCGACCGGGTGAATCGCATCCTGGGCATCGTCAACGGGACCACGAACTTCATCCTCGATCGCATGGACACGCACAGCGACACCCTTGAGGACGCTCTCGCGTCCGCCACGGAACTCGGCTTCGCAGAGGCTGATCCGACGGCGGACATCGGCGGATTCGACGCCGCGCAAAAGGCGGCCATCCTCGCCAGCCTCGCGTTCCACACGATCGTGCCGATCGAGTCTGTCTACCGTGAGGGCATCACGGCCGTCACGAAGGAGCAGGTCGACGCAGCGCGGTCGGCCGGCTACGTGATCAAGCTGCTCGCGATCTGTGAGCGCCTCACCGACCAGAAGACGGGTGAAGAGGGTGTCTCGGCGCGTGTGTATCCAGCGCTGATCAGCCGCAGCCATCCGCTCGCCGCCGTCCATGGAGCCAACAACGCCGTCTTCGTGCAGGCGGATGCCGCGGGCGACCTGATGTTCTACGGTGCGGGCGCCGGCGGCATCGAGACCGCGTCTGCGGTGCTCGGCGACCTCGTCTCTGCCGCCAGGCGTCACGTGGTCGGTGGTCCCGGTGTCGCGGAGTCGACGCACGCGAAGCTGCCGGTGCTCGACATAGGCCAGGCGATCACGCGCTACCAGATCACGCTCGAGGTCGTCGACCAGCCCGGTGTGCTCGCGACGATCGCACGAATCCTGAGCGAGGGCGGTGTCTCGGTCGAGGCCGTCCAGCAGTCGGTCGTGAGCGAGCTGATCGCGGCGTCCGGGCCGGTGGTTCATTCGGACTCCGCGCCCACCGCTACCCTTGTGATTGGAACCCACGAAGCCGCGGAGGCTGATCTCGCAGCGACGGTGGAGGCTCTGGCTGCGAGCGATGTGGTGAGTTCAGTCGCGTCCGTTCTACGAGTTGAAGGATCATAATGCCCGAAAAAGTGAACAGTCGTCAGTGGCGCGGAGTCCTGCGCGAGTACGCGGACAGACTGGACATCTCGGATGCCACGCCCATCATCACTCTCGGTGAGGGAGGCACCCCACTGATCCCAGCGCCCGCGCTCTCCGCGCGCACCGGCGCGAACGTCTACGTCAAGTTCGAGGGCATGAACCCGACGGGATCCTTCAAGGACCGCGGCATGACCATGGCGATCTCGAAGGCCATCGAGCATGGCGCGAAGGCCGTCATCTGCGCCTCGACGGGCAACACCTCGGCGTCTGCCGCCGCATACGCGACGCATGCCGGCATCCAGGCCGTCGTCCTCGTGCCGGAGGGCAAGATCGCAATGGGCAAGCTCAGCCAGGCGATCGCGCACAACGCGCAGCTCCTGCAGGTGCAGGGCAATTTCGATGACTGCCTCGACATCGCACGCGATCTCGCAGCCAACTACGCCGTGCACCTCGTCAACTCCGTCAACCCCGATCGGATCAATGGCCAGAAGACCGCGGCATTTGAGGTCGTCGAGGTCCTCGGCGACGCGCCGGACTTCCACATCGTGCCCGTCGGTAACGCTGGCAACTACACGGCATACCACCGCGGATACCGCGAAGAACTGGAGCGCGGCGAGTCCACCAAGCTGCCGCGCATGTTCGGCTTCCAGGCCGCGGGCTCCGCGCCCATCGTGCTCGGGCACCCCGTCAAGGATCCCGACACCATCGCGAGCGCGATCCGCATCGGAAACCCTGCGTCGTGGGAGCTCGCCCTCAGTGCGCGTGACGACAGCTCGGGTTACTTCGGTGCGATCGACGACGCGAAGATTCTCGAGGCCCACCGGATCCTCTCGGCCGAAGTCGGGGTCTTCGTCGAACCGGCTTCGGCGATCAGCGTCGCCGGCCTTCTTGAGCGGGCGGATGCCGGAGTCATCACCGCCGGCGCCACGGTCGTCCTCACGGTGACCGGGCATGGGCTCAAGGATCCGCAGTGGGCGCTGCGCACGGCGGACGGGTCCGACGTGAAGCCGACCATCGTTCCCGTCGACACCGCTGCCATCGCCGACCTGCTCGGCCTCGCGAACGCAGGGCCAACGGCATGAGCCAGGCCCTCGAGGCGCTGCGCGGTCGCTCGGTTTCGGTCAAGGTCCCCGCGACCAGCGCGAACCTCGGCCCAGGCTTCGACACGCTCGGCCTCGCACTCGCGCTCTACGACGAGCTCGAGGTCACTGTCAGGGACGAGCCGGGTGCGACTATCGCGGTCATCGGCGTCGGTGAGGGCGAGGTTCCGACCGATGAGACCAACCTGGTCGTCAGGGCCATTGCGCACACCTTTGCGGCCGTCGGGCAGCCCATGCCGGGGCTCAACCTGGTTGCGCGCAACGTGATTCCGCACGGCCGCGGAATGGGGTCGTCCGGCGCAGCCATCGTCGCGGGCATCATGGCAGCGAAGGGACTCCTCGAGGGGATCGTCGAGATCGATGCCCAGGGGCTGCTCGCCCTCGCAAACGAGATGGAGGGGCATCCGGATAACGTCGCCCCCGCGCTCTTCGGCGGACTCACCATCGCCTGGGTCACGCCAGAAGGTCCCCGGTTCAAGAAGCTCATCGTGCACCGTGGTGTCTCACCGCTGGTCTTCGTGCCGGAACACGTCATGTCGACGGCGCTCGCCCGCAGCCTGCAGCCCGAATCCGTGCCGCACGAGGATGCTGTGTTCAACGTGTCGCGTTCGGCACTGCTCATCGCCGCGCTCATCCAGAGCCCCGAGCTCCTGCTCGCAGCCACCGAGGACAAGCTGCACCAGAGCTACCGCGCCTCGGCGATGCCGGAAACGGATCGGCTCATCACTCTCCTGCGCGAGAACGGGTTCGCGGCCGTCGTCTCCGGCGCCGGTCCGTCGCTCCTCGTCCTGTGCAGCGACCCCAGCCAGCGACTCGCCGCCGCCGACCTGGTCGCGGCCAGGTCGGAGACGCGCTGGCAGCCCCTCATGCTTGCCGTCGACTTCAAGGGCGCGACGGTCGTGCAGGCGGCCGCGAGCGCTGTCGACGCACCCGCCGCCTGACCTGCTGCCAGCACCCGCGACCCGCTGCAAGCACCCCGAATGGGGCGGTGCGGCCCGGCAAGGCAATGGTGCTAGACTGCAAATGCACCCGTGGAAACCGCGTAACGAGCGAATCTGGTCCACGGGTAACTACCTAGCAAATGCTGTCGCCCCTGTTTGTGTACTCGCATCTCGCATCGGGTACCGACGCCGTGCGGATCAGAACGCACCGCAGGGCAGTCAACGCGACATGCGCTCCTGACGTAGGCGAAACGCCGTCAGGAGGAAAGGAATCTTCGCAGTGACTGATGTCAATCTCCACGCCACCGGTGTGGATCCGAGCGCCAATCTGACAACCCTTCGCGTTGCCGAGCTTCAGGCTCTGGCGGCTCGGTTGGGGGTTGCTGGCGCCACCAAACTCCGTAAGGGAGAGCTCGTGGATGCAATCTCCGAGATCCAGAACCACACCGCGGACACCGGGCAGGTCGCCGACAACGCGACCGCCGAGCCCGCCGCGGCCGAACAGGTGCTCATCGAGCCCGCTATCGCAGAGCCGATCGTCGCCGACGCCGCACCTGCCGTGACAGCGCCTCGACGCCGCGCGCCACGCAGGGCCACGAGTGCGGATGCCGTACTCGCTCCGAGCGAGAGTGCAAGCATCCCGGCAGGCACGCACCTCAACGCCGGAAAGACCGGCGTCGATGCGTTCGTGGCCGCCGAAGCTGCACCGACCGAAGCTGCACCGACCGAAGCTGCTCCGACCGAAGCTGCACCGACTGAGGCTGCACCGACTGAGGCTGCACCGACCGAAGCCGCTCCGACCGAAGCTGTACCGACCGAGGCTGCCTCCGCTGAGGCACCGACCGATGCGCCAGAGGGCGTGCCGCAGGCCGAGACCGCCGAGCAGCCGCGACAGGGTCGCAGCCGCAACCGCAACCGCAACCGGTCCACTGGTGGCAACCAGAACGCGAACCAGGGCGAAGGCGCCCAGGTCGATCGTACGCAGTCCGACCGCACGCAGGGCGACCGCGGCCAGGGTGAACGTGCGCAGGGTGAGCGTGCGCAGGGTGACCGCAGCGACCGTAACCGCAACAACCGCAATCAGGGCGAGCGCAACCAGGTCGACCGCGACGAGAACGACCGCGACGACTCCGGCCGTGGCTCGAATGGCCAGAACAACCGCGGTGGAAACATTGCGGAGCTCGAGCGTGACGCCGAGCGCAGCGGCCGCAACCGTTACCGCGACCGCAAGCGTCGCGGTCAGGGCGCCGGCGACGACCTTGAGCCGGAGCTGACCGACGACGACGTGCTGATCCCGGTTGCCGGCATCCTCGATGTCCTCGACAACTATGCCTTCGTGCGTACCTCTGGCTACCTGCCCGGTTCAAGCGACGTCTACGTTTCGCTCGGCCAGGTCAAGAAGTACAACCTGCGCAAGGGTGACGCGGTGGTCGGCGCGATCCGCCAGCCGCGTGAGGGCGACAGCAACGGCCGTCAGAAGTACAACGCGATCGTCAAGGTTGACTCGATCAACGGCCAGAGCGTTGACGAGGCGGCGAACCGCGTCGAGTTCGGCAAGCTGACACCCCTCTACCCGCAGGAGCGCCTGCGCCTCGAGACCGAGTCCGGCAAGCTCACCCAGCGCATCATCGACCTGGTCGCGCCCATCGGCAAGGGCCAGCGTGGACTCATCGTCGCGCCGCCCAAGGCAGGCAAGACCATCGTCATGCAGCAGATCGCCAACGCGATCACCACGAACAACCCCGAGGTTCACCTCATGGTTGTCCTGGTCGATGAGCGGCCCGAGGAGGTCACCGACATGCAGCGCACGGTCAAGGGTGAGGTCATCGCCTCGACTTTCGACCGCCCTGCCGAGGACCACACCACCGTCGCCGAACTCGCCATCGAGCGAGCCAAGCGCCTCGTCGAGCTCGGTCACGACGTCGTCGTCCTGCTTGACTCGATCACGCGTCTGGGTCGCGCATACAACCTCACTGCGCCGGCATCCGGTCGCATTCTCTCCGGTGGTGTCGACGCATCCGCGCTCTACCCGCCGAAGCGGTTCTTTGGCGCCGCCCGCAACATCGAGCATGGCGGATCGCTCACGATCCTCGCGTCTGCGCTCGTGGAGACCGGGTCAAAGATGGACGAGGTCATCTTCGAGGAATTCAAGGGGACCGGCAATATGGAGCTCCGCCTGTCGCGCCAGCTGGCCGACAAGCGCATCTTCCCTGCCGTCGATGTGAACGCATCCGGCACGCGTCGCGAAGAGATGCTCATGGGCCCCGACGAGGTCAAGATCACGTGGAAGCTGCGCCGTGCCCTCGCCGGCCTCGACCAGCAGCAGACGCTTGAGATCGTGCTTGGCCGTCTCAAGGAGACAACGAGCAACGTCGAGTTCCTGATGCAGGTGCAGAAGTCCATGCCAGCGCCGGCGAACGGTCACGGCAACGGACACGACAAAGACCACTAGGTTCACGCGGAAGCGCCCGTTCCGGTCTCCTCGACCGGGCACGACGGGCGCTTTCGTTCACACCGGTCAATTGCACACTTGGCCGATTGCACAACATGCACGGTTCGCACAGGGAGTCTTTCGATGTTTGAGTCAGTGAACAGCCTGCTGGCGGAGCACGACGAGCTCCAGGATCAGCTTGCCGATCCTGAGCTGCATAGCGATCCCGTGCGTTCCAAGCGCGTCAACCGCCGCTATGCCGAGCTCAGCCGTATCGTCGCCGCATATCACGTCTGGAAGCAGATCGAGGATGACCTCGCGGCCGCCCGCGAGCTCGCCGCCGAGGACGAGGCTTTCGCCGAAGAGATCCCTGGGCTCGAAGAGACCCTGGACGAATCCAGCGAGAAGCTGCGGCGTCTGCTGATCCCGCGCGATGAGAACGACGGCCGTGACGTCATCATGGAGATCAAGATGGGTGAGGGTGGGGCAGAGTCTGCCCTGTTCGCCGGGGACCTGCTCCGGATGTACCTGCACTACGCGGAATCCAAGCGGTGGAAGACCGAAATCATCGAGCAGACCTCGAGTGACCTGGGCGGCATCAAGGATGTCCAGCTCGCGATCAAGGGCAACTCCTCCGACCCGGCGCAGGGCGTCTGGGCGCACCTCAAGTACGAGGGCGGGGTGCACCGGGTGCAACGCGTGCCGGCGACCGAATCGCAGGGGCGCATCCACACGTCGGCTGCCGGCGTGCTCGTCTTCCCCGAGGTCGACGAGCCGGAGGAAGTCGAAATCAGCCCGAACGATCTCAAGATCGATGTCTACCGTTCGAGCGGTCCTGGCGGCCAGTCGGTCAACACGACGGACTCCGCGGTGCGCATCACGCACCTTCCGACGGGCATCGTCGTCGCCATGCAGAACGAGAAGAGCCAGCTGCAGAACCGCGAGGCCGGCATGCGCGTGCTGCGTGCGCGCGTGCTCGCACGCCAGCAGGAGGAGCTGGATGCCGCCGCATCCGCCGTTCGCAAGAGCCAGATCCGCACCATGGACCGCTCGGAGCGCATCCGCACCTACAACTTTCCAGAGAACCGGATCGCCGACCACCGCACGGGCTACAAGGCATACAACCTTGACGCCGTCATGAACGGCGCTCTCGAGCCCGTGATCGAATCCTGCATCGTCGCGGATGAGGAAGCGCGGCTCGCGGATATCGGCGACGACGCGTAGCGAGCGTCACCACCGGTGTGCCAGACTCACTGACCGCACCGATTCACTGACCGCATCGACTCACTGACCGCACCGACTCACTGACCGCACCGCGAGAGATGCGCCCTAGCTGTCCCGGTCTCCGGTCGACATATCGCCGACGGCGGGTGTCCCATCGGCGAGCAGGTATCGCTGCATCACCGCGCCTTTCGGCGAGGCGACGACGGGCTCGACGAGTCGGAGATTCGTCGGAACCACCCCGTCGGCGAAGACCTTCTTCCCACTGCCGAGGAGGATCGGGTACACCCAGAGCGTGAGCCGATCGAAGAGCCGCTCGGCGAAGAGGGTCTGTACGAAGTCGAGGCTGCCGATGACGTGGATGTTCTCGTGCCGGTCGCGCAGCTCGCGGACCGCGGTGACGACATCCGGGCCGAGCAGCGTGGAGTTGGCCCACTCGAGTGTCTGCGGGTGACGGGAGGCGACGTATTTCGGGAGGCGGTTGAACAACTCCGCGATGCTGCTGTCCTCGCCTTCCTCCACGTTGGGCCAGTAGCCGGCGAAGATGTCGTAGGTGCGGCGCCCGAGTAGCAGCGCGTCCATCCCCACCATGCCGGAGCCGACCTGCTCGCCGACGACATCGTCGAAGAGAGGCGCCTGCCACCCGCCGAACGCGAAGCCGCCTTCGGCGTCCTCCTCTGGCCCGCCGGGCGCCTGCGCGACGCCGTCGAGCGTGGTGAACAGGTCGATGTGAATGAGTCCCATGCCGTGCTCCGTCCCTGTCGCGCGTCGTCGCCACGACGACGAGACTTCGAGGCTGTCACACCATCGGCCTGCGAGGCAACCGGTATCAACGGGTTAAGTTAGGACGCGCGCCCTAGATGTAGATGCCGGGGTCGACCCAGGCATCCGAGTCGCCGCCCACGGTACCGCTTCCGGCGCGCGTGCGGGCGACCGCGGGCACACCGACGACGAGCGAATTCGACGGGGCATCGCGCACGACGACGGCATTCGCGCCCACCGTGCTGCCCGCGCCAATCGTGACGGCACCGAGGACCTTGGCGCCCGCCCCGATCGTCACGCCGTCCTTGATCGTCGGATGCCGCTTGCCGTGGCCTCGTCCCTTCCCACCGAGCGTCACGCCGTGGTACAGCATGACGTCATCGCCGATCTCGGCCGTCTCGCCGATGACGACGCCCATCCCATGGTCAATGAAGAATCTGCGTCCGATCGTCGCACCGGGATGGATCTCGATTCCAGTGAGAAAGCGAGCGAACTGTGAGAGGAAGCGTGCGAGCATTCGTGCCCGATGCATCCAGAGCCAGTGCGTGAGGCGGTGCGTCCAGATTGCATGCAGGCCGGAGTATGCGACGAAGATTTCAAAGGCACTGCGCGCGGCCGGATCATGGTTGCGCGCGTTCGCGATGTCCTCGCGAAGCCGTGAGATCGACGCCATAAGGTGCCGCTAATCCAGCAGGTCTTCGTAGAGCACCGTCGAGACGTACCGCTCGCCGAAGTCCGGCACGATGACGACGATGGTCTTGCCCGCATTCTCGGGGCGCTTCGCCACCTCGATCGCAGCGAAGACGGCCGCTCCAGACGAGATTCCACCCAGGATGCCCTCGTCCGTGGCGAGGCGGCGCGCGATGGAAAGCGAGTCGGCGAGGGTGACATCCACGACCTCGTCGTAGACGCCGGTGTCGAGCACCTCGGGCACGAAGTTGGCGCCGATGCCCTGGATCTTGTGCGGGCCCGGTGCTCCGCCGGTGAGGATGGGCGAGTCGACGGGTTCTACCGCGATGACCTGCACGCTGGGCTTCCGCTCCTTGAGCCGCTGGCCTACTCCGGTGATCGTGCCGCCGGTTCCGATGCCGGCGACGAAGATGTCGACGGCGCCGTCGGTGTCTGCCCAGATCTCCTCGGCCGTTGTCGTGCGGTGGATGGCGGGGTTCGCCGGGTTCGCGAACTGCTCGGCCCAGATCGCGTTCGGGGTGTTCGCGACGATCTCCTGCGCCTTCTCGACGGCCCCGCGCATGCCC
>JAUZGC010000151.1 GCA_030840105.1 Microbacteriaceae bacterium | reverse complement strand
GCCGGCGGGTGAGGTCCAGGTCAGGTTCCCGGTGCCGTCCCTGGCCTGCGCGACCTGCCAGTCGGACTTGTGCTTGAGGATGTGGTGACTTTTGCACAGGTGGGCGAGGTTGTCGTGGCGGGTCTGGCCGTTATTCGCCCAGTCTCGGGTGTGGTCGATCTCGCACCGAGCGGCGTGCCGGGAGCAGCCCGGGAACCGGCAGGTGACATCCCGGACTTGTAACCAGTTCTTCAGATCCTGCGGCACCCGGTAGCTGTCCCGACCCACCGACAGCACAGCACCGGTCTCCGGGTGGGTGAGCAGCCGGATGAAACTGGGGGCGTGTGCGGCGAGGGTGCGGGCGGTGTCTGGGTCGATCGGCCCGTACCCGTCTAGGGTCGCCGGGGGCTCATCGTGGCCAAGAAGATCATCCCGGTCGAGCAGGGTGAGGACGGGGACGGTCACGAACACCTTCGCGGTGATCCCGCGCGCCACGCCACGGAGTTTGCCATCACCGAGCTGACTCTCGCTGTGCAGCCCCTCGCCACACGTGCCGTCGTCACCGGGTTGACCGTCACCGGCCACGCCGTCGATGAGCAGGTCACGGAACACATCCGCGCGCAACTGGGTGAGCGTACGTTCCTCATCCGGACACTGCAGCGTGGCCGCCAGCTCGCTGATCCGGTTGAACGCACCGAGCGCGTCCGCGGCCGGCAGGTAGGCGCTCAACCACGCCATGCCGTCCCGGTCGGGCTCGAACACGACCTCGCGGTCGCCCGCGGCGCGCACGTGCCGCTCCCGGATCGTCTCCGGGTTCGCCCGCTCCCGCAAGGTGCGGACCTTCCGCTCGAACTTCGCCGCGGTGAGGTTCCGCGCATACGGCAGGGACGCTGTCTCAAGCGTTCCCCGCGTCGCGGCATCGAGGCCGGTGGTGTGGTCGACCATGATCTGCGCATGCCGATAACTGATCTCCCCAGCCGTCAACGCAGCAAGCGTATTCGGCAGATGGTGGACGAGAGCCTCACTCACCGCCAGCTGCGTTTCCGCCGTCCGCTCCGGAATCTTGAGCGCCGAAGCCAACTCGGCCCGCAAAGCGCGCAGCTGCATGCCCCGCTCGCCGACAGCCCCGCGGCAGTTATCGATCGACCCCAAACCATTCACTCGGCGAGCCTGATCAAGCAGCTCCGCCTGCAGGCCCCGGATACTGGAGATCATCCGATCCAAATCGGCCACGACATCGACGAATCCCGAGACCGTGTCGGCAACTACCGCCGGGATCGTCATGGCTTCCATGACCCAAGTAAACCGGCAACCACCGACATTCCCCTCGACCTGCCGAGGCCGGTGAAATCGCACATTCTGCAGCGCATCTACGCGCGACCTTAGTCGGCGCGGTGCGAGAGCGTGCGAAGGACCGCGAGCGCGCGGTCCGCATCCGAGCTGGGAACGAGAATGTGGTCGTGGTGGTAGCCGGCGAAGACGTTGCAGCTGATTCCCGCCTGGCCGAGCGCGGTTGACAAGGCGGCGGTCAGCCCGACGGCATCGAGAGCGGAATGCAACTGAAGGGTGATCCGGCGACCGATGAACGAGTAGATCAGCCCGCGAGCATCCGCATCCTCACGTCGCACGACGACGGTCCATCCTTCGGGCTCGCGAATTACGGCAGGGGGGATGGACCCAAATCCATCCGTCCGGCGTGATCGCAGTAGCGATGGGCGTGGTGGTGTTCGAGACCTACAAATGTCGGCGGCCCCGCGTACGCTGAAGTCACAAGAAAAAAGTGCGAAACACTACATGTAGTGGAATGACACCGGTGTCATTCACGTTATATAGTGGGTAAGTACCGCACACGCGGAAGAGACGAGTCACTCGTTTCGCACACTCAAACTTTCAAGGGAGGCCAATATGGATTACGAAAGCGACACTGTTGGCGGCTACGCAGTTCCCGTTGACCCCATGGACATGCTGCAGTGTGACAGCTGCCAGTAGGCACTGCCAGATTCACTCGCAGTAACAAGAACTGCAAGAACCCCGGCTCACCGCGATGGTGAGCCGGGGTTCTTTTTGTCGGTCGGCGCGTCGGCATACGGCGGCTCCTGCGGACGGCGTCTTCACCGGACGGCGGCTCCTGCGGACGGCGTCTTCACCGGACGGCGGCGTGCGGGGACGCATCCGTAGAATGGTCCGGTGCCCGTCAATCCAGAACTCCAAGGCCGGGTCTTCCCGCCCGTAGCGCCGTATCTCGTCGGCCGGGAGAAGATCCGCGAGTTTGCCCGTGCCGTCTTCGCCACCAACCCGATCAACCACGACCCGGATGCCGCACGCGCGGCCGGGCACGCAGACATCGTTGCTCCGCCAACGTTTGCTGTCGTCGTGCAGGAGTCGACCCTCGCGCAGCTCCTCGCCGAACCGGACTCCGGGATCGACTTCAGCCGCGTGGTCCACGGAGACCAGCGGTTCAGCTACACGCGTCCGATCGTCGCCGGCGACGAACTGACGGCGACCCTGACTGTCGCAAGCGTGAAGACCCTGGGCGGCCACTCGATGGTGACGGCGGAGTCGGAGATCGTCGACGCGAGCGGCGCACACGTCGTGACGGCGACGTCGACGCTCGTCGTGAGGGGAGACGAGTAATGGCATCCTTCGCTGACCTGACCGCGGGTGACGTCGTCGCCGAGGCCGTTTTCTCGATCACGCGCGATTCGCTCGTGCGTTACGCCGGGGCATCCGGCGACTTCAACCCGATCCACTACCGTGACGACGTCGCGACATCCGTCGGCCTGCCCGGCGTGCTCGCGCACGGCATGCTGACCATGGGGCTCGCCGTACAGCCCGTCGTCGACTGGGCGGGCGACCCCGCGCGAGTAGTCGACTACCAGGTGCGGTTCACCCGGCCCGTTCTCGTCGACCCGGAGACCGGGGCGCAGGTCGCCGTGACCGCCAAGGTCGGGCAGCTCGATGCGGAGGCGCAGGTTGCGCGCATCGACCTCACCGTCACGTACAACGGCGAGACCGTACTCGGCAAGGCGCAGGCACGCGTCTCGCTCGGCTAGCGCATGGACCAGACGCCCGCTT
>JAUZGC010000121.1 GCA_030840105.1 Microbacteriaceae bacterium | reverse complement strand
GCCTGGCGCTGGATCTCGTACCGCACGGCGCGCTCGACCGAGCGCAGCGAGTTCACGTTCTTGGTCTCGGTGCGGGTTCCGAGCGTGCTCGAGCCGCGCGGCCGCAGCGACACGTTCGCGTCGCAGCGCACGTTGCCTTCCTCCATACGGGCGTTGGATACGCCGAGCGCCTTGACGATCTCGCGGATCGCAGCGACGTAGGTACGCCCGATCTCGGGGGAATCGGCCTCGCCACCTTCGATCATCTTCGTGACGATCTCGACCAGGGGAACTCCCCCGCGGTTGTAATCGACGAGCGAATAATCGGCACCCTGGATGCGCCCGGTCGCGCCGCCCTTGTGAGTCAGCTTGCCGGCATCCTCCTCCATGTGCGCGCGCTCGATCTCGACGGTGACCAGGCGACCGCTCTCGAGCTCGATCGTGAGCGACCCCTCGAAAGCGATCGGCTCGTCGTATTGCGAGGTCTGGAAGTTCTTCGCGGTGTCGGGGTAGAAGTAGTTCTTGCGGGCGAATCGGCTCGATTCGGCGATCGTGCAGTCGAGCGCCAGACCGAGGCGGATGCTCGACTCGATCGCCTTCCGGTTGACCTGCGGAAGTCCGCCGGGCAGCCCGAGACAGGTCGGGCACGTGTTCGTGTTCGCGCCCTGGCCGAACTCGTTTGCGCAACCGCAGAACATCTTGGTCTTGGTGTTGAGTTCGACGTGCACCTCGAAGCCGAGAACAGGCTCGAACAGTGCGAGGGCCTCGTCGAAGTCCATCAGCTCATGCTTGGCCATCAGACGGCTCCCTCTTCACTCGCGAACATCTCGGTGGCGGACAGGTCAGGAGCCTGGCTGATCAGCGTGTGACCCCACTTCGCCTCGAGCAGCTGCTCGAGGGCGGCACCGATCGTGTAGAGGCGGGCATCCGCGCGGGCGGGCGCCATCAACTGGATGCCGACGGGCAGGCCGTCCTCCGGAGCAAGCCCGATCGGTAGTCCCATTCCAGGCACGCCGGCCAGGTTTGCCGGAATCGTGGTGATGTCGTTGAGGTACATCGCCATCGGATCGGCCAGCTTCTCGCCGAGCTTGAACGCCGTCGTCGGCGCGCTCGGGCTGACGAGGACGTCAACCTTGCCGAATGCGTCGTTGAAGTCGCGCTGGATGAGGGTGCGCACCTTCTGCGCGCTGCCGTAGTAGGCGTCGTAGTAGCCGGCACTCAGCGCATACGTGCCCAGGATTATCCGTCGCTTGACCTCTGCGCCGAACCCGGCGTCGCGCGTGGCCGCCATGACAGTCTCGCTCGTGACCGGGCCGCTCTCCGGAAGCACGCGCATCCCGAAGCGGACGGAGTCGAATCGGGCCAGGTTACTGGATGCCTCTGCCGGAAGGATCAGATAGTACGCGGCGACCGCGTACTCGAAGCTCGGCGCGCTCACCTCGACGATCTCGGCACCGGCGGACGTCAGCAGCGTCAACGCCTCGTCGAAGCGCTGCTTGACGCCGGGCTGGAAGCCGGCGCCGCCGGCGATCTCCTTCACGACCCCAATGCGCACGCCCTTCAGGGCGCCATCCGCAAGCCCGGCAACGGCAGCGGCCGCCATGGACGGCCATTCGTCGGTGAGCGAGGTCGAGTCGAGCGGATCGTGCCCGCCAATGACATCGTGTAGGAGGGCGGCATCCATGACCGTTCGTGTGACGGGGCCAACCTGGTCAAGGGAACTGGCGAGTGCGATCGCGCCATAGCGGCTCACACCGCCATACGTCGGCTTGACTCCGACCGAGCCGGTCACGGCCGCTGGCTGACGGATCGAGCCACCGGTGTCTGAGCCGAGCGCGAGCGGAGCCTCGAAAGCGGCGACGGCTGCCGCAGAGCCACCCCCGGACCCGCCGGGAACGCGCTCGAGATTCCACGGGTTGTGGGTCGGGCCGTACGCAGAGTGCTCGGTCGACGAGCCCATGGCGAACTCGTCCATATTGGTCTTGCCGAGCGGGATGAGGTCGGCCTCGCGAAGCTTCCGCACGACGGTCGCGTCGTACGGCGGCACCCAACCTTCCAGGATCCTGGATCCTGCCGTCGACGGCATGTCCCTCGTGGCGAGGACATCCTTGATCGCGATCGGCACGCCCGCGAGAGGCCCAAGCTTGTCGGCGGCCGCACGTCGAGTGTCGACCTCCGCCGCGGTGCGGAGCGCCGCATCCGCTGCGACGTGCAGGAATGCGTGAACATCGACATCCACTGCAGCAATCCGGTCGAGATGGGCACGCGTCGCCTCGACTGAGGAGACTTCGCGCGAGGCGAGCAGGCCGGAAAGTTCCGCGGCGGAAAGACGGGTGAGATCACTCACGCTTTACTCCTCGTCCAGGATCGCGGGCACGCGGAATCGGTCACCATCGCGGTCGGGCGCCCCGGAGAGCGCCTGCTCGACCGTCAAGGACGGCACAACGGCATCTTCGCGGAAGACGTTCGTCAGCGGCATCGGGTGGCTCGTCGCCGGAACCTCCGGCGTGGCAACCTCGGTGACCTTAGCCACGGACTCGACGATCTGCCCCAACTCAGTGGTCAGGCTCTCGATTTCTGCGGGACTCAGGTCGATCCTGGCGAGATTCGCCAGGTGTGCGACCTGCTCGGCGCTAATTTCGGACATGCATCTCCGTGGTGTGCGTCAGCGGGTGGATACCAACGATTCTATTCTCGGCTCACGCCGCGCTGCTGACGTGCCGCCTAGCGCCCGCTGGCAAGTGAGGTCTTGGGAGCCCCGTTGCTCGCGATCGTTACGAGCCGTGCTTCGTCGATGCCGATCAGCGCGAGGTTGCGCATCGACTCGCTGCCTTTGGTGAAGTAGCCATTGTGGCCGATGGATGCGCTGAGTTTCTGGTGGTCGACCGGATCGGTTCCACCCGCCACATCGATCAGGCTCGCACCATATGACGCCGATCCTGGATCGCTGCCGAAGAAGGCGCTGTGCACGACGGGGTCGAGGTTGGCTTCGGCCACGAAGACGTTCTGGTTGCGCACGCTCAGCTGGCTGGCGGACTGCGCGTCGCTTCCCGGACAGCCGAGCAGTGCGAGCGCGTCGACCGTGACCGTATCGCGCTGCAATGCAAGCAATGCTGCGGTCGAGCCATATGAGTGCGCCATGATGCTGATGAACGGCTCATTGCCGATCCGCGTCGCCTGCAGCCCGGCAATTGCGCTCTCGAGTGCATCAGCACCTTGTGTCGCGAGATCGAGCCCCCCGATGTTCATGAGGGCGGGCGTCTGGTAGCCGATCCAGGCGACGGTCGCAACAGCGGGCATTGCCTGCCCGGATCGCGTAGGGAGAAGACGACGGAGCCAGCTCGTCTGTTCGGTGTACAGCTCCTGGGCGGTCGATGCCCAGTCGACGAGCTGCTCGTCGACGGAAAAGAACATGCCGGGCACCAGATAACTCACGTACTTTGCCTTGGCAATGTCGCCGATCACTACGGCGGCGCGCGGTGCTCCCGTGGTGTCCAGCATCACGAGCGTGCGTTTGCCGCCGCCTGTGACGGTCGTGGCGGCCTGTTGCACCTTTTCCAGGGTGTCGAGTGTACGGGCGAGTTCGAGGCGGATGCCCCGGCCAGGGTTGCTGGTGATTTCGTTCTTCGTCTTCGCGATCGTCTGCGTCAGGTCGAGGGCGTTCGCCTTGCCTCGCACATCGAACGGAATGCCCTCGAGGTTGCCGACGACATGTGGCGCGCTCTTGACGAACTCGGACCTCTTCACGGCTGTCAAGCCGCTCCACAGCTGCGAGACGTCACTCGCGGCGGGTGGTGAGACGAGAAGGTGGCCGATCGTGTCCGCGTTCGTCTCCAGATAGTGCGAAAACTGGTCAGCGGACAGCCGGGCGAGATTGCCGAGCACGGATGTCGCGGCGATCGAATTCGGCCCGGATGCCGGGGCCGGCGCATCCACGATCGGTGCCACGTGGCCGCCAGGGCCAGTCGCATCGGTGGGCGCAAAACCGACCCCGGTCATGCCACTCATGACCGAGGAAAGTGCAACTATTGCCGTAATACCGATCAGCACCCCGCCTGGGTCCCCTCCGAGAGCGACGAGCACAGCCGTTTGCAACCCCACCCGCGGAGCTCAGGCCGTTACGTCCCACCCGCGGGACTGAGCCCCATAATATCGGGCGGATATTCCGGGCAGGTTACGAGATCCACCCCCCTTTCAGGCGGTGAAACCGCGGATCACAGGGGAAATCGGTGAATTCCTGTCGCTTTACAGGGCCGCGGGTCCGCCTTCGAGGAGGCGCCGGAACCCGTCCGCGTCCAGGATCGGGATTCCGAGCTGCTCTGCCTTTCCGAGCTTGGAGCCCGCACCAGGGCCGGCAGCGACGAAATCGGTGTTCTTGGAGACGCTCGACGCCGCCTTGCCGCCGGCCGCAATGATCGCCTCCTGGGCACCTTCGCGCGTGAACCCTTCGAGTGATCCCGTGGCAACAACCGTGAGGCCGGACAGGACCCCACCGACCGCCTCTTCGCTCCCCGGACCCCGATGCCCTGGGGTCGCGAACTGCACACCAGCAGCCGCCCAGCGCTCGACGATCTCCCGATGCCAGTCGACCGTGAACCAGTCGAGGACGGCGTCGGCGATGATCCCGCCGACTCCATCGACCTCGGCGAGTTCTTCCCGACGTGCGGAGCGGATCGCATCGAGTGATCCGAGGTGGTTTGCGAGCGCGCGCGCGGCAACCGGGCCGACGTGGCGAATATTAAGCGCGACGAGGATGCGCCACAGCGGCTTGGTCTTGGCGGCCTCCAGATTGGCAAGCAGCTCTTCCGCGTTCTTCGACGGAACATATTCCGTGTCGCCGGAGAATTCGGTCGCCTCAGGGTCGAACGGGCCGTCCTTCTTCTGCCGCCTCCGACGGAATGGGGCGTCCGTCTTCGGTTCGCCCGTCTCAGTGAGCTTCGGCAGGCCCGTCTCGGAGTCGCGCACGATGACCGTGACCGGGAAGATGTCTGCCATCGTCAGGTCGAACAGTGCTGCCTCCGTGCGGAGCGGAGGTTCGGCGGGCTCGAGCGGCTGCGTAAGCGCGGCCGCGGCCA
>JAUZGC010000290.1 GCA_030840105.1 Microbacteriaceae bacterium | reverse complement strand
GGCCACGGGATTGACGATTGACGTGAACACCACGTGGCCGACCCCGGCTGTCGCCGCGGCGTCGATGGCAGCACGATGCTGGCGGACCCGGCGACCGACGGCATCGGTACTGATCAGGAGCATCCGGTGGCCGCCGGCGAAGGCGTCACGCAGCGAAGCCGGGTCGTTGAAATCGCCGTAGCGGACGTCGGCACCGCGAGCGCGCAACTCTCGCAAGGCCTCCGGGCGGCGAGTGACGAGGACGAGCTCGTCGGGCGCGAGGCGCTCCAGCAGCTGTTCAGCAACGAGGCGGCCGAGGTGGCCCGCCGCTCCTGTGACGATGACGCTCATGGAAATCTCCGGTCGACTGAACGGACCTTCCTCACGCTACGGAGCCCGGAAGCGCAACAGAACCGACCCGAAGAGACGGGAACTACCGTACGAGAGGCCAGCCGGACCGAGCGCATCTGCGCCGTTAAGTGGACCGAGACCCAAGGAGGCCCGCCGCCGGTTGGCGCCTCCGTAAACGGGAAGGATGCGGCCCGGTGCCCGTCGCCAGGAACGGAACAATCAAGCTGCATTGGGAGAGCTTCGGTGAGGGACCGGCCGTGCTGCTCGTAGCCGGACAGGGGATGACGGTCGACGGATGGTGGGCGACACTCCCGGTTCTGTCCCGCTCGCTCCGGGTGATCGCCTTCGACAACCGCGGGACCGGGCGCAGCAGCCGTTCGCCATGGCCCTACTCGGTCGCGCAGATGGCAAACGACGCCGTGGCGGTCCTTGACGCCGCCGGCGAGGAGCACGCCCACGTGTACGGCATCTCGCTCGGCAGCCTGGTGGCGCAGGAGGTGGCCCTGCGGCATCCCGATCGGGTCCAGGCCCTCGTCCTCGGTGCCAGCTCCGCCGGCGGGTTCGCCGCATACAAGCCCTCGCCCTCCTCGTTCGCGCAGACGTTCCTCGTTCGCGCCGGGGCCATGGGGCCGGACGAGGCGGTGTGGGCTGCCGTTCCCTACACCTATGCCGACAAGACCCGCCGGCTGCACCCGGAGCGCATCGTCGCCGACATAACCCATCGGGTGAGCTCGGCCCCCGAACCCCTCGCCTATCTGCAGCAAGCGGCCGCCGTGGCGGCGCACGACGCTTACGAGCGGCTCAACCAGATGGCTGCCCCGACGCTCGTCGTCCACGGCGAGCAGGACATCTTCGTGCCGCCCGCCAATGCGCTGGTGCTGGCCGAGAGAATTCCGGGCGCGCAGCTGCGACTGTGGCCGGAGGCCGGTCACATGTACACCATCGACGAGCCCCGGGCCGATCGGGAAATCGAACGCTTCCTACAGGGCCACTCCGCTGTCCGGCCCGCGCGCGACTTTGCCGCTGCCTGATGCACGGCGCGATGTCCGTCGGGCGTTGAACCGCTGCTGATACGTCGCCGGCGTTACGCCGAGGCTTCGCTGAAAGTGTCGATGGAGATGGCTCTGATCGGCGAAGCCTGTCGCGAGGGCGGCGTGCGCGATGGTTTCGCCGGTCTCCAGCAGGCGGCGGGCTACGCGTATCCGGTGAGCGATCTGAAGGGCGTGGGGGGGCAGGCCGGTTCGCTCGCGGAAGAGGCGTATGAGGCGGAACTTGCCGATGCCGGCGGCGGTCGCGAGCTCGTCGAGCCCCACGTTTCGCTCGGGCTGGTCGGCGAGGTAGTCGAAGGCGATGGTGAGGCCGCGCTCGTCACGCGCGCTGGTCACTGTGCGCGGCGGGCGCACGGCCGAGGAACGTTCGATGAGGACCCGTAGCCACTCCGCCAGGCGCTCCTCGCGCTCAAGCCGAGAAGAAGGTGAGTCAAGTGCCAGGTGCATCCGCAGAAACCCGGCGGCCAGAGCCGAGTCGGACAGCACCGGCTCGGGGAACTCGACATCGGCCAGCGGATCGGATTCGGGATCGTCGGCGAGCGCAGCCAGGTCCGCAATCTCGATTACGACCAGGCGCGACGCCCACGGGCGCCCGTCGACGGCGCTCCCTTCATGGGCACAGGTGGGATCCCAGGCGACCAGTTGTCCCGGCCGCACGAGGCGGCGTTCGCGACCTCGTTGCGAGCGCATCGGCTGCCCGTCGACGAGACCGAACACATACTCGCCGCGAGGTTCCATCGCGTAGCGGGCGGTGCGACCCGCCATCAGAAGCACCCGCTCCTCGCCCGGGGCTCGCCACATCCGAACCGACTCGGTGGTCATGCGAGCAGGCTACGCCGTGCAAGAACGTTCAAGACCGTGTCGGCGACCCGGCGTACCGTCGGAGCATGTCGATCACTGCACACATCGTCGTCCAGGGAGCTGACCGGGCGGCGGGCTTCTACAGAGACGCGTTCGGTGCCGAGGAAATCGAGCGGATCCCGACACCGGACGGGCGACTCATGTCGGTCCAGCTGCGGATCGGCGAGAGCATGGTCCACCTCGCCGACGAGTTCCCAGAGATGGGAGTCCTGGCCCCGCCCTCAATCGGCGGAACGCCTGTCGTGCTGGCGCTTGACGTCGCCGACGCCGAGGCGGTCTTCGCACAGGCGATCGCCGCTGGTGCTGAGGTTCGCCAGCCGCTGCAGGACATGTTCTGGGGCGATCGCCACGGGCAGGTCGCTGACCCGTTCGGGCACCGCTGGAACATCGCTCAGCACC
>JAUZGC010000087.1 GCA_030840105.1 Microbacteriaceae bacterium | reverse complement strand
AGCTCGACGGCCAACCAGCGCCGCTTGAGCACCCCGACGCCGTGCTCGCCTGTGAGCGTGCCGCCGAGCTCGATCGCCGTGCGGAACATCTCGTCGGCGGCAGCCCACACGTGGTCGGGAACCGTGTCTCCCGAGTAGACGAAATTCGGATGCAGGTTGCCGTCGCCTGCGTGCGCGACAGTCGGGATCGACAGGCCATATTTCATGCCGATCCTCTCGATCGCGAGGAACATGTCGACCATGCGGGACCGTGGCACCGCGACATCCTCGATCAGTACGACGCCGCGCGCCTCGAGCGCGGGATGGAATGCACGACGAATGGCGAGCAGGTTCTCCCCCGTCTCGGCATCGGTCGAGAGCCGGGCAGCACCGCCGGCCGCGCGCACGAGCGGCAACGCGCGTTCGGCCTCCTCGTGGGCCGACGGACCGTCGAACTGCACCACGAGGTACGCGCCGCTGGCGGCATCCATGATGCTGTTGACGACGGATGCGCCGAGGTACTCGGCGATCGCGTCGAGCGACGGCGAATCGAGCAGTTCCATGACCGCGGGACGCAACCGGGCGGCCGTGATGCGTGCCGAAGCGGATGCCGCGGATGCGATGTCCGGGAACACCGCACCGATCGTGGCGGTCCCGCCCGCCGGGAGCGGAAGAACGCGAACGGTCGCCTCGACGATGACACCGAGCGTGCCCTCTGATCCGACGTAGAGGGCGGTGAGGTCGTACCCCGTCACGCCCTTGACCGTGCGGTGGCCAGTCTCGATCAGCCGGCCGTCGGCGAGGACGACCTTGAGTCCAAGCACGGCCTCGCGCGTGACCCCGTATTTCGCGCACAGCAGGCCGCCCGCGTTCGTAGCGATGTTGCCGCCGACCGAGGAGATGGCCTTGCTCGCCGGGTCTGGCGCGAACCACAGTCCGTGCTCGCGCAGTGCAACGTTGAGTTCCGCGTTGATGACGCCGGGCTCGACGACTGCGAGTTCGTCCTCCGGCGAGATCTCGAGGATGCGGCGCATGCCTGCCACGCTCAGCACGATCGAGCCTTCGGTGCCGTTCGCACCCCCGGCGAGGCCAGTGCCTGCTCCGCGCGGCACGACCGGCGTGCGGAACCGCGAGGCGATGCGCATGACGGCCTGGACCTCGGCGATGGATGTCGCGTTCACGACAGCGAGCGGCGTACCAGCCGCAATCCAGCCGGACTTGTCGGTGCGGTTTGCGTCGAGCTCGATCGGGTCGACGCTCACGGCGTCGCCCAGCTCTCTGATCAGCTCGCCGAGTGCACCGGCCGGGTCGGGAATATCCATGCCTGTCACACTAACCCCACGCTCTCGCCGCTACGGGCGTGCCATCGCTCGGTGCGCCGGTCGCACTATGGCACGGTCCGCCGGTCGTACCATCGCTCGGTCCCCCGCCCGCGCCGCGCGATCTCGCTCGCCAGGCGATGTCCGATTTCCGCTATCGCGCGGCCGCCGCGCGTGTCAGGCTGGGGGCATGACAACGACGGCGGACACAGCGAAGCTCAGTGACCCGCTCTTCGCCCAGCGCTATCGCGCGATGTCCTCTCGGGATGCCCGCTTCGACGGCCAGTTCATCACGGGCGTCCATTCCACGGGGATCTACTGCAGGCCGAGCTGCCCCGCCGTCACACCCAAGCCCTCGAATGTGAGCTTCTACCTGACGGCCGCCGCGGCCCACGAAGCCGGCCTGCGCGCATGCAAGCGGTGCCTGCCGGACGCGGTGCCCGGCTCGCCGGAGTGGAACGTGCGCGACGACCTCGCCGCCCGTGCCATGCGCCTCATCTCGGACGGCACGGTCGAGCGCGAAGGCGTGCCGGGCCTCGCCTCCCGCCTGGGCTACACACCGCGTCACCTCGGACGCGTGCTCGTCACCGAACTCGGAGCAGGACCCCTCGCCCTCGCTCGCGCGCACCGCGCGCAGACGGCACGACTCCTCCTCGCCGGGACCGAGCTCCCGATCACGGATATCGCATTCGCGGCCGGATTCACCAGCGTGCGCCAATTCAACGAGACGATCGCCGCGATCTACCACACGACGCCGGGCGCGATCCGCTCGGCGTCGGGTGGGGTGCCAGCCGTCATCCGGTCGACCGCGGTCGCTGCACCAGCAGCGACACGGGTAGCGATTCCGGCCCTGGGCCCCACCCTCGCGAGCGCTGGGGCGGCGCCGGGCCATCCGGCCGCCCTCACCCTGCGGCTTCCGGCACGCGCACCCTTCGATGGCGCCGGGGTGCTTGGTTTCCTATCGGCGCGAGCGATTCCCGGAGTCGAAGCCGGCGACCACACGAGTTACGCACGCACGATGCGGCTTCCGCATGGCGTCGCATCCGTTGTCCTGCGGCTCTCCGGAACGGATGCCGCTCCCGCGATCACCTGCGAGGCCAGCCTTGCCGACGTGGCCGATCTTGCTCCCCTCGTTGCGCGCGTGCGCCGCCTGCTCGATCTCGACGCCGACGCGCAGGCCATCGACGACGCCCTCGCCACCGACCCAGCACTTCGGGCGAGTGTTCGCGCCGCACCGGGCAGGCGCGTGCCAGGGAGCGTGGATGGCGAGGAGACGCTCTTCCGCGCGATCATCGGCCAGCAGGTCTCCGTCGCCGGTGCGCGGACCACGCTCAGTCGGCTGACCGAAGCGCTCGGCAGCACCGTGCAGATCGGCCCATTCAGGCACGTCTTCCCGACCGCGGCACAGATCGCGGCGGGCGGCCGGGAGGTCCTGCGGGGCCCGACCCGCAGGATCGACACCATCGTCGCCGTCGCCGAAGCACTCGCATCAGGTGCCCTCGTGATCGACCTCGGAGAGTCGCGCGACGACCTCGAAGCACGCCTCACCGCACTGCCCGGGATCGGTCCCTGGACGGCCGGGTATGTGGCCATGCGGGTGCTCGGCAGTCCGGACATCCTGCTCACCAGCGATCTCGCGATCCGCCACGGTGCGGTTCGGCTGGGCCTTCCCGGTGATGCGCGTGCGCTCGAGTTGCGGGCCGCCGCGTGGGCGCCGTGGCGCAGCTACGCCGGGATGCACCTCTGGAGAGCCGCCCAAGCGTAGGATCAGAGCGCACACGGTTCCCTGGACCGCGCTCCGTTTCTGGAACTGCACTGTTTCTGGATCTGCACTGGCTGAGGAGGGGCGCACCGTTGACCTCGATCTCTGTGGTGATCCCGGCACTCAACGACGCCGTCATGCTCCAACGGTGCCTCGCCGACCTGTCCACACAGTCGCGACAGGCGGACGAGATAATCCTCGTCGACAACGGCAGCACGGATGCCACCGCGGACATCGCTCGAGCGGCAGGTGCCCGCGTGCTCTCCGAACCTCTGAGAGGAATCTGGCCTGCCGCCGCAGCGGGATACGACGCTGCGACAGGTGAGATCATCGCACGGCTGGACGCAGACTCGCGCCCGCCAGTGGACTGGCTCGCCCGGATCGAGACGGAGTTCGCCAGCTCCCCCGAGATCACCATCCTGACCGGGCCGGGCGACTTCTACGGAGGCAACTGGTTCGTGCGGATCCTCGGCCAGTACCTCTACATGGACGGCTATTTCTGGTCGATGTCGCTCTGGCTCGGGCACAGCCCGATCTACGGCTCGAATTTTGCCATGCGCAACGAAACCTGGCAGGACGTTCGCGGACGCGTGCACCGGGCGGTGCGCACGATCCACGATGACCTCGACCTCAGCATCCACCTCCAGCCGCACCAGACCGTGCGGCTCGATCGGCGCCTGCGCGTCGGAATCTCGGCGCGCCCGTTCGACACCTGGCGCGGACTCGGCCGCCGGATCGGCTGGGCGTACCTGACCCTGCGGCTGCACTGGCCTGAGGAGACACCGCTGCGCAGGCGCGCGGCGAGGCGTCGCTGGAAAGCCGGGACGCGCGAACGCGAGCTGCCCGAAGCGATCGCCTGAAACGCAGCCCCGAATTCTCCGCCGTCCCGAATTCTCCGCCGTCCCGAATTCTCCGCAGTCCCGAATTCTCTGCAGTCCCGAGTTCTTAGCCGCGCGCCGAAGCGAAGAGCGCGAGCATGTCACGAGCCAGTTGGTGCGGCGCCGTCTCACACGGACTGTGTCCGCTGTGGTAGACGGCGAGCGCACCCCCGATCTCCCCTGCGAATTCGGCGTGCAGGCGCGTCGGCCAGAGGTCGTTGCTGCCTACGGCAACGAGCTTCGGGATCGCGATCGCGGCGAGCTCCCCGCGCACATCCGGCGCGCGCTTCATGAGGCCGATGATGTCGTCGACGCTCGAACGGCGGGTCAGCACGAACCGCGAACGCACGAACGCGAGCCGCAACGGCGGGATCCGGTTCTTATTGGTGACAATCCCCCAGATCATGAGCCCGGCGGCCTGCCGCGCGTTCAGGATCCAGCTCAGCCAACCGATCCAGCGCACGCCGCGAAAGACCTGGCCGGGCTGCGGCGGAGTCGTCATGAGCGTGAGGCTGCGGCACAGGTCGGGGCGACGCGTGGCCACGAGCTGCGTGACGATGCCCGCGAAGGAATAGCCGAGCAGGTGGGCAGCGCCGCCCGCGCGCAGAAACGCCAGGAGATCAGACACGAAGAGCTCGTAGTCGTAGTGCCCGCCTCTCGGTGGTCCCGCATCCGCCGACTCGTATTGGCCGGCCAGGTCGTAGCTCTGCACGTAGTACCCGGCCACCGCGAGCAGCGGCGCCAGGAGCGTGAAGTCCTCCTTCGAGCCGGTCACCCCCGGGAGAAGCACGACACGCGGATGCTCGGGGTCACCCAGCGACCACAGGGCAAGCTCGCCGCTCGGCGCGGCGAACCGGGAAATGACGGTGCCGGTGGGCACCATTGCCCAGTCCACGTCTGAGAGGGCGGCGTCCAGGCGCTTCGCCTCGTCGTCGTCGTCCGCCTGTCTCGAGCGTTTCTCGCCTATCGACACAGCACAAACCCTATCGGGCCACTCCGTTCACGTATCCCCCCCGGTTCGCGGCGCACCGAACGCCCGTTAGCCACCGAACGCCCGTTAGCCTGAGTGAGTGAGACTTTCGCATCTGAGCGCTGAGGGCGACCGGCATCCGCGACTGGCTGTTGTTCTCGGTAGTGGTGCACTATTCCTGGACGAGATCATGGATCCCGCGCCGCGCGACCTGCAGGACCTGCTCGAGCAGGGCGACGACGCCCTTTCCCATACCCGAGCCGTGGTCGACAACGCAACCGCCCAGCGAACCAGCCTGACGCCCGTTGACGACTTGCGCCACGCATCCGCGATCCTGCGCCCGCCACAGATCATCGCGATCGGCGCGAACTATGCGGCACACGCGTCCGAACTGCAACTGCGGTCGGAGAAGGCGGCAACGGTGTTCTCGCTCTGGCCGAACTCACTGGCCGGTCACGAGGCCACGACCTCCTGGTCAGAGGAGATCTCCACCCAGGTCGACTACGAGGCGGAGCTTGGTGTCATCATCGGCAAGCCCGCTCGGGATGTCTCCGAGCAGGACGCGCTCGACTACGTCTTCGGCTACACGGTGGTCAACGACATCACCGCACGTGACCTGCAGTTCTCCGAAGCGCAGTGGTCCAGGTGCAAGTCATTCGACGGGTTCACGCCGACGGGTCCCGTCGTCGTGACGGCAGACGAAATCGCCGATCCGCAGGACCTGTGGCTCACCACCAATGTCGACGGCACGATTCTGCAGGATTCGTCGACCGGAGACATGGTGCGCTCGGTCGCCGAGATCATCTCGTACCTCTCGCGCTCGGCAACGCTCTTGCCTGGAACCCTGATCTCGACGGGCAGCCCGGGCGGCGCCGGCTATTCACGCACCCCACCCGTGTTCCTGCGCGACGAGTCGACGGTGACGGTGTCGATTGGCGGGATCGGTTACCTCACGACGCACTGCCGAGTCATCTAGATTGCGGGCGTCGCTGGGTTTTCGGGCGGGTCCGGGTGTGTGTGCGGGTCCGGGTGTGTGTGCGGGTCCGGGTGTGTACGCGAGTCCGGCCGCGGGCTGACGGGAATGACCGTCGTGATCGCCTCAAGCCCGCTGAGCCTGGCCGGCGAGAGCAGGCGGGTGACCTCGTCGCGGCTCATCAGCTTGGCTTCGACGACGAGATCGGCGACGTTGCCTCCCGTGAGCAGCGCGGTCTTGGCCAGGGCGGCCGCGGCCGCGTAGCCGATGTACGGCATCAGCGCCGTGATGACGCCGACGGAGGATCCGACCATCGCGCCCAGTCGTTCCTCGTTGGCCGTGATCCCGTCGACGCAATTGACCCGCAGTGTGTGAAAGGCGCGCGTCATCCAGGTGATGCTCTGCAGCAGCGAGTGCGCGATGACGGGTTCGAAGGCGTTGAGCTGGAGTTGGCCGCCTTCCGCCGCCATGGTGACCGTGACATCCGCACCGGCAACGGAGAAGGCGACCTGGTTGACAACCTCGGGAATCACGGGATTGACCTTGCCTGGCATGATGCTCGAACCGGCCTGCATCGGCGGCAGGTTGATCTCGCCGAGGCCCGCTTGTGGTCCGCTCGAGAGCAGCCGGAGGTCGTTGCAGATCTTGGAGAGCTTGATGGCGCTGCGCTTGAGCGCTCCGCTGAACGACATGAAGACTCCGGCGTCGCTCGTCGACTCGATGAGGTCGGGCGCGGTCTCCAGGTTGAGGCCGGTGATGTCGTTGAGGTGGCGGCACGCAGCGGCAGCGTAACCGGGATCGGCGGTGATCCCCGTGCCGATCGCGGTCGCACCAAGGTTGATTTCGGCGAGGAGCCAGGTGGTTTCGGTCAGCCGCGCGTGGTCTTCGGTGAGGGTCGTCGCGAAGCCGTGGAACTCCTGGCCGAGCGTCATCGGCACGGCATCCTGCAACTGGGTGCGGCCGACCTTGAGTACGTGCCGGAACTCGTCGCTCTTCGCGGCGAAGGCGTCGCGCAGGAGGCCGAGCTCGTCGAGCAGTTGCCTGAGTGAGAAGGCGAGCGCGATCTTGACGGCGGTCGGGTACGTGTCATTGGTGCTCTGGCTGCGGTTGACGTCGTCGATCGGGTGCAGGAACTCGTACTCGCCCTTGACGCGCCCATCAAGCTCGAGCCCGACGTTGGCGATGACCTCGTTCGCATTCATATTGGTCGAGGTCCCCGCGCCGCCCTGGATGACGCCCACGACGAATTCCTCGTGGAATTTGCCGTCGATGATGAGCTGGCAGGCTCGGTCGATCAGGTCCACCTTGTGCGGTTCGAGCGCGCCGATCTCGAGGTTGGCGCGCGCGGCGGCCTGCTTCACGCAGGCGAGCGCGACAACGAGATCCGGGTAGACCGAGATCGGGCGCTTGGCGATGGGGAAGTTCTCGAGCGCCCGCGAGGTGTGCACGCCCCAATATGCGGTTGCGGGAATCTCCCGGCTGCCGAGCGAATCCGTCTCGATGCGAACCTGGCCGGACCCCGCCGCCGGGGTCGGCACATCCTGCACGTTCTCCGACGCGTCGATGACCCGGTGGGACATCTTCACCCTGTGGGACATCTGTGTCCCTCCTCTCAGCGCTGAGCTCTCCCCCAGTGCAGTGTGCTCTATTTCACGGCTTAACGCCGCTTCACGACTCAGCGCAGCTTTCTGAGCAGGCCGCGGATGAAATGATCCTTGCGCTCGGTGTACGGCGGGTAGATGAGCCGCAGAGTGTCCGGTTTGAGTGGCTTGCTCAGAACCGCCTTCTCGTGGCTGAAGACCTCGAGCGAGCGTTCACCGTGGTATGCGCCAAAGCCACTCCCGCCCACCCCGCCGAATGGCAGCCCGGCTACGGCGAGGTGCGCCGCGGAAACGTCGACGCCGACGGCGCCGGAACTGGTCTCGGTCAGGAAGCGGCGACGAACGGCATCCCGCTCCGTGAAGACATACAGGGCGAGCGGCTTGTCTCCCTCCCTGATGAGCTGAATCGCGTCCTGGACCCCGGACACGGTCACGATCGGGAGGACCGGGCCGAAGATCTCCTGCAGCATGATGGTGGATTCGCGCGGGATGTCGGCAAGAATCGTCGGCGCGAAGTAGCGGGTCGACGGGTCCGGCGCCCCGCCGAGCACCGTGCGCCCGTCACCGAGCAGCCCGGTCAGGCGGGCGAACTGCGCATCGTTGACGATGCGCGCATAGTCCGGACTCTTCGCCGGGTTGTCTCCATAGAACTCACGCACGGCGGCGACGAGATGAGGCTCGAGTGCGCGGGCGACCTCGGGGGTCGCAAGCACGTAGTCGGGCGCGACGCAGGTCTGCCCCGCGTTCATGAATTTGGCCCAGGCGATGCGGCGGGCAGCGACGGCGAGATCCACGCTGTCGTCGACATAGACGGGCGACTTGCCGCCCAGCTCCAGCGTCACGGGTGTGAGGTTCTTGATCGACGCCGCCATGACGAGGCGAGCGACCCTGCTGTTGCCCGTGTAGAAGATGTGGTCGAACCGCTGGGCGAGCAGCTCGGTCGTCTCGGAGACGGCGCCCTCGACGACCGCGATCGCACGCTGGTCGAGATACCGGGGAACAAGGCGCGCGAGTGCAGCAGACGTCGCCGGCGCGTTCTCGCTCGGCTTGAGGGCGACCGCGTTGCCCCCGCCAAGGGCTCCCACCAGGGGCGCGAGCAGGAGCTGCACCGGGTAATTCCACGGCGCGATGATGAGGACGACTCCCAGCGGCTCACGGACGACGGATGCCCGCGCCGGCATGAGCGAGCCAGGCACCTGGACCGGCCTCGGTCGCAACCATTTCCGAAGCCGCTTGAGCGCGTAGTCGATCTCGCCGACGACGAAGCCGATCTCGGCGAGCTGTGACTCGGTGGGATTCTTGCCGAGATCCCGCGAGAGCGCCTGTTCGAGCTCGGTACCGTTCTCGATCAGGAGAGCGCGCAGCGCGCGCAGCTGGCGCATGCGCCAAGCCAGGGGCTTGGTCGTACCGGCATCGAAGCTGGACCGGAGTGCGGCGACGGTGCCGATGATCTCGCCATGAGTCATGGCCCCATCCTAGGCGGCGGGGCCATCGCGGGGCCGGGATGCAGACATCCGAACATGCCGGACCAGAACATCTCAGACATCGGAACATGTCACACGTGCGGCACGAACTCCTGCCACGCGCGCCGGCGTGCCGAGCGGGGATCCGACTCGAGCCGGTCCTGCACATCGATGATGAGCGTCATCCTGGTGGATGCTGTGCCGTCATTCGCGTCGGGCGAGTACGGCGGCCATGCCGGGCGCGGCTTCACCCGTGCCTGCACCGCGCTCTCCGGCAGCGGTCCGTTCGGATCCCCCGTGGCCGCAAAGGCCAGCCAGCGGTGCCGCATCCGCCGCCCTGTCGCAGTGAACGCCCGGCGGCCACCGAGAAGGGTCATGGCACGGCCGAACCAGGTGTTCATGCGGTCGAAGACCGCGAAGAGCTCGATGCCATGCGTGGCATCGAACCCGAGCATGCGTACGAGGCGCGGAGCGATATCGAAGCGGTAGAAGTAGACGGTCGCGAAGCGCGCGTGCCTCTCTCCCACCTTCACGCTCGGGTACCAGAACGAGTAGTCGCCAGCGAAGTCCGCGGCCGGCCGGCGCGCCGGCAGCCCCGGGTACTCGGCCATGATCGCCTTACGCGTCTTCTTTCTCGTCTTCGAGAAGATGGCCCGGATGCGCGGTGGCGTCGACGCGAGGATGTCGAGCCGGCCAAAGAACAGCGACCCCTCCCTGTCGTTCGTTCCGATGATGAGCGGCACCCGATGCGCCCGGCCGTGCTTGAAGGCGTCGAGTGGACGCTCCGGCAGGTAATCGCCGTCGATCACGGGACAGAGGCAGATCGTGCCAGGCAGCTCGTCTGGCGTCCGGAGCTGCAGCTCGGTTGTCGCCCGGACCAGATCATCGACATCCGCCGTGGCGAGCAGGCGAGCGGCATCCTCTGGCGTCGGCGACTCGACACTGGAGTTGTGGACGGCGGTGCTCAGGAGCTCGACGAACTCACCCGCCCAGCGGGCGGTCAGCTCGGGCAGGTAGATCGCATTCGGCGGCGGGCTCTGCGCGATCGCGCGATGGAAGAGGCCTGCGGCGGCGGGTGTCGCCATGAGCGTCGTGACCGCATTGCCGCCGGCGGATTCGCCGAAGACCGTGACATTGTCCGGATCACCGCCGAACACGCGGATGTTGTCGCGCACCCACTCGAGCGCAGCGACCTGGTCGCGCAGGCCCAGGTTGCTCTCAAAGGGGCGCTCCGGCGTCGAATAGCGGGTGAAGTCGAGGTAACCGAGTGCGCCCAGCCGGTAGTTGATGCCCACGTACACGACACCGCCGCGGCGCGCGATGGTCTGGCCGTCGCGCGGAATCGTGCGGTTCGACCCCACGCTGTACGCTCCGCCGTGAATGAAGACCATGACGGGTGCCGGGCCGCTGCCGTTGAAGCCGCCGGCCCGGCGGATGACGTTGAGGTTGAGGCAGTCTTCCCCCATCGGGGTTCCGGGCGCAGCACCCAGGAACGGGCCGCGATGCGCCTGTGGGGAGACCGTGCCGAATTCGGCGGCGTCGCGCATTCCCTCCCACCCGACCACCGGTCGCGGAGCGCGGAATCGTAGCTCGCCGACGGGAGGAGCCGCGTACGGGATGCCCCGCCAGACCTCGACCCCGGATTCCCGCACTCCCCGGATCAGGCCACCGGACACACGAAGGGTCAGGTCGCTGCCTGTCCTCGCGTCGACACTCACGTCTCGACACTAGGCTCATCAGCCGCGCCCCGCAGCTAACTCAGGCAGAGAGGCCAGGGGAGCCTGAAGTAACCGCGCTGACGGGCCACTGCGCACAATCCTGCCTGAGTTAGCTGCGGGCGGGCACCGGAAGTCAGAGCTGGTTGACCGCGGTGACGCGCACGACTGCCGCGCCCTGCTCGATCGACGCCGCAAGGTCGACCTCGGCGCTGATGCCCCAGTCGTGGTCTCCGGCGGGGTCGGCGAAAATCTGGCGCACGCGCCATACCCCGTCCGACCCGGCCGCGCTGTCGTCGATGATGATCATCGCCGCGCTCCTGGCATCCGCTCCCGTGCCGATCGCGTCATGGACCTCGAAGTACGCGTCGAGCGCGTCTGCCCAGTCGTCCGCCGTGAACCACGTCGCGGATCCGGATGCCGCTTCCAGCTCCCCGAGCTCGTCAATGTGGTCGAGCGCGGCGAGTTGTACTCGCCGGAAGAGCTCGTTGCGCACCAGCACCGTGAACGCCCGACGGTTGGTCGTGATGTTCTTCGGTGTGGGCGGCAGCACGGCGTGCGACTCGGCTTCGTGGCGAGCAGCATCGGGATGCGCGAGCTCCTCCCACTCGTCGAGCAGGCTCGAGTCGACCTGGCGGACCAGCTCGCCGAGCCACTCGATCAGGTCGAGCAGGTCTTCGGTCCTGGCCTCGGCCGGGATCGTCTGCCGAGCGGCGCGGAAAGCGTCGGAAAGGTAGCGCAGCACGACGCCCTCCGAGCGCGCGAGCTTGTAGAAGGCGATGAACTCGCCGAAGCTCATCGCCCGTTCGTACATGTCGCGCACGACCGACTTGGGGCTCAGTGCGAAGTCGGCGACCCAGGGCTGCGACGCCGCGTAGGTCACGAAAGCCTGGGTGAGGAGCTCGTCGAGCGGCTTCGGGTACGTCACTTCTTCGAGCAGTTCCATCCGCTCGTCGTACTCGATACCATCCGCCTTCATGGCCGCCACGGCCTCGCCGCGCGCAGCGAATTGCTGCGCGGAGAGCACCGGACGCGGATCGTCGAGCGTTGCCTCGACGATCGATACCAGGTCGAGCGCATAGGTCGGCGTCGGAGCGTCCTCGGTGCCAGGATCGAGCAACTCGAACGCGGCGAGCGCGAACGTCGACAGCGGCTGGTTCAGCGCGAAATTCGGCTGCAGGTCGACGGTCAGGCGGATGGTGTCGCCCTCCTGTTCGACGACGCCCGCCGTCCGCAGCGTGCGGTAGATCCCGAGCGCCCGCCTGGCGAGTGCAAGCTGACGCTTCCACGGTTCGTGGTTGTCGAAGATCAGCGCGTGCAGGTGCGCGTAGACATCACCGCCGCGCCCGATGACGTTGATCATCATGGCGCTCGTGACCTGCATGCTCGAGGTCAGGGTCTCCGGCGCGGCCTCGACCAGCCTCTGGAACGACGGCTCGCCCCAGGAGACGAAGCCCTCCGGGGCCTTTTTGCGGATGATCTTGCGCTTCTTCTTCGGATCGTCCCCGGCCTTCTCAATCGCCTTGAGGTTCTCGGTCTCGTGCTCTGGCGCCTGCACGACGACGGTGCCGGCCGTGTCGAACCCCGCCCGGCCGGCCCTGCCCGCGATCTGGTGGAACTCGCGGGCATTCAGCTGCCGCATCCGGGTGCCATCGAATTTCGTGAGCGCGGTGAGCAGCACGGTGCGGATGGGCACGTTGATGCCGACGCCCAGCGTGTCCGTGCCGCAGATCACCCTGAGGAGGCCGCGCTGCGCGAGCTGCTCGACGAGGCGCCGATACTTGGGCAGCATGCCGGCGTGGTGCACGCCGATCCCCGCGCGGATGAGCCGGGACAGCGTCTTGCCGAAACTCGTCGTGAAGCGGAACTCGCCGATGAGCTCGGCGATCTCGTCGCGCTGCTCCCGAGTCGCCACTTTGACACTCGACAGCGCTTGCGCTCGCTCGAGCGCCGCGAGTTGGGAGAAGTGCACGATGTAGACGGGCGCCTGGTTGGTCGACAACAGGTCTTCGACGGTTTCGTGCACCGGGGTGGTTGCGTAGTAGTAGTGCAGCGGAACCGGACGGTCCACGCCCGTGACGACGGCCGTCTCGCGACCCGTGCGCCTGCCCAGGTCGCGCGCGAGTTCCGTGACGTCGCCCAGCGTCGCCGACATGAGGATGAACTGCACGCCGGGCAGCGACAGCAGCGGAACCTGCCACGCCCACCCGCGCTCCGGATCGGAGTAGAAGTGGAACTCGTCCATCACGACCTGCCCGACCGGGGTCTCCGCGCCCTGCCTCAGAGCGAGATTCGCGAGGATCTCCGCCGTGCAGCAGATAATCGGTGCATCCGCGTTGACCGAGGAGTCACCCGTCATCATGCCGACGTTCTCCGCGCCGAACGTTTCGACGAGCGCGAAGAACTTCTCCGAGACGAGCGCCTTGATCGGCGCGGTATAGAAACTGCGGATGCCCTGCGAGAGCGCGGCGAAATGCGCCCCGACCGCGACGAGCGACTTCCCCGTCCCGGTGGGGGTACTCAGGATGACGTTCGCCCCGGAGACGATCTCGATGATCGCCTCTTCCTGCGCAGGGTAAAGCTGGATCCCGCCTGCCGACACCCACTCCGCGAAGGAATCGTAGACGACATCCGCGTCATACACAGCGCCGTCGTCGACAGCGCCGTCGAAGCCGGTGACGGATGTCGGCAGCGCGTCGACGAGCGAGGTGCGAACTGTGGGCATGATCTGTTAAGACTTGCATGGCTGGGTGGTACGTTCGTCGCATGACACCGCAGGAGCTCGTCAATCTTGCGCACCTGCGTAGGGCGCGGGACCTGATCGACCGTGAGTACGCGCATCCGCTTGACGTGCCGACGATGGCTCGCCGCGCACTCATGTCGCCGGCGCATTTCTCCAGGCAGTTCCGCGCCGCATACGGCGAGACACCGTACGGCTACCTGATCACGCGACGGATCGAGCGGGCGATGGCGCTGCTGCGCGCAGGTGTCAGCGTGACCGACGCCTGCATGGCGGTGGGATGTACCTCGCTCGGCTCGTTCAGTTCCCGGTTCACCGAGCTCGTCGGTGAGACACCGAGCGCGTACCGCGCCCGCGAGCATCGTGCCGTGACGGCCATGCCGGCCTGCGTGTCGAAGGTGCACACGCGGCCCAGCCGGATGAGCAGGATTCGAGAAGCGGCCCGCCCGGCCGCTGCCTAGCCTTGGCCTCATGACGATCTCAATCCAGTACATCAACATCACCGTCAACGACGTCGACGAGTCGATCGCCTTCTACGGCGACGCGCTCGGTCTCCAGGTGCGCAACGACGTGCCCTCTGGCGGATTCCGCTGGGTCACACTCGGCAGCGACGCGCAGCCCGGACTCGAGCTGGTGCTCTCTGTGCCTCATGCCGGCCGCTCGCAGGCCGACGGTGACACGTTGCAGGAGCTCCTCACCAAGGGTGTCCTGCCGATGATCGTGTTCCGCTCCGATGACGTCGACGCGACCTTCGAGACCGTGCGCGCATCCGGCGCCGAGGTCCTCCAGGAACCCATCGACCAGGCCTGGGGCCCTCGCGACTGCGCGTTCCGTGATCCGTCCGGCAACACGGTGCGGATCTCGCAGGCTTAGACTGCTCCGGTGCCGCTCACGACCCCACCCGAACCCAATGGCATCGACCCCGCCGACCTCGCAACGACACTCCGCGTGCTCGCGTCCCTCAACGAGCTCGACGAAGACCACGCGGACTACATAACGGTCCGGCGAGCGACGGCGCACATGTTCAAGGCCGTCAAGAAGGCCAGACGCCTCGAACTCCGCGCCGCCGTCGCCGACGCCGACCGTGCGGTGGTCGCCGCGACTGCAACGGGCGCGCCCGACCGGATCGACGACGAGACCCGCGGCGTTCAGCTGTCGATCACGACGAGCGCGCCCACCGCAGGTACGCTCCTCAAGTCGCGCGCCTGCTACATCTGCAAGAAGCACTACACACAGGTCGACTCGTTCTATCACCAGCTCTGCCCAGAGTGCGCGGCCTTCAATCACGCCAAGCGTGACGCCCGCACCGACCTCACGGGCAAGCGTGCCCTCCTTACGGGCGGCCGGGCGAAGATCGGCATGCACATCGCACTCCGCCTGCTGCGCGACGGGGCACACACCACCATCACGACGCGCTTCCCCCGCGACGCCGCGCGGCGCTTCTCCTCGCTGCCGGACTCCGCGGAGTGGCTGCACCGGCTGCGCGTCGTCGGCATCGACCTGCGCGACCCCGCCCAGGTGATCGCGCTCGCCGATTCCGTCGCAGAACAGGGCGCGCTCGACATCCTCATCAACAACGCCGCCCAGACCGTGCGGCGTTCCCCCGGTTCGTACTCGCTGCTTGAGGATGCCGAGCAGCAGCCGCTCCCCGACGGCCCGCTCCCGGAGATGGAGACGTTCGGCCATACCAATGACCCGCACCCGCAGGCACTCGAAGCCTCGGTCGCGAGTCATCCGCTGCTCTCTGCCACCACGCTCGCCGGCACGATCGCCGAGCTCTCGAAACCCGTGCTCACGGCGGACGAGTTGGCGAACCTCGCGATGGCGCCAGGCTCTTCCTCGCTCCAGAAGCACGCCGACGGGACGGCCATCGACGCTGGCGGCCTCGTTCCTGACCTGCACCACAAGAACAGCTGGACCCAGAATGTCGAGGATGTCGACCCGCTCGAAATGCTCGAGGTGCAGCTCTGCAACACCACAGCCCCGTTCCTCCTGATCAGCCGTCTGCGCCCGTCGATGGCCGCATCCGACGCCCGCCACACCTACATCGTCAACGTCTCGGCCATGGAGGGCGTGTTCGGACGCCGATACAAGGGTCCAGGGCATCCGCACACGAACATGGCCAAGGCGGCACTCAACATGCTCACGCGTACCAGCGCGCGCGAGATGTTCGAGACCGACGGCATCCTGATGACGAGCGTCGACACCGGGTGGATCACGGATGAGCGCCCGCACTTCACCAAGGTGCGCCTCGCCGAAGAGGGGTTCCATGCCCCGCTCGACCTCGTCGACGGCGCCGCCCGCGTGTACGACCCGATCGTGCGCGGCGAGGCAGGCGACGACGTGCACGGCGTCTTCCTCAAGGACTACGTGTCATCCGCATGGTAACCACTGCCCGCGGAATCGCGCGCCTCGGGCGTGCGCGGTAGCCTAATACGTCGTTTTCATTAATGCGTTTGTTTTATTCCAGCCCGGTCACGAAGGAACTGATGTCCACGTCGTCCACGGAGTCTGTGCCGAAACCTGGCCAGGCCCACGAGGCTCCCGCCCGCCCGATCAAGCCCCTTCGACGCTGGTTCCTGACGGGCCTTGTCGATGAGAAGGGCGCGCACCAGGGACCGCACGGCAGGAACACCGAACGCACGCACACCTGGTGGCAGGTCATGTGCCTCACGGGTGTCGACTACTTTTCGACCCTCGGCTATCAGCCGGCAATCGCGGCGCTCGCGGCGGGCCTGCTGTCGCCATTCGCGACCATCGTTCTCGTCGTCCTGACGCTCGCCGGAGCGCTGCCGGTCTACCGCCGCGTCGCGCGCGAGAGCTTCAAAGGATCCGGCTCGATCGCGATGCTCGAACGCCTGCTGCCCTGGTGGACGGGCAAACTCTTCGTGCTCGTGCTCCTGGGGTTCGCTGCAACCGACTTCATGATCACGATCACGCTTTCGGCGGCGGATGCCTCCGCCCACGCCATTGAGAATCCATTCGCGCCAGCCTGGTTCCACGGCAACCAGGTCGGCATCACCCTCTTCCTCGTCGCCCTGCTCGGCATCGTGTTCCTGCGCGGCTTCCGCGAAGCCATCGGCATCGCCGTCGTCCTCGTTGCCCTTTATCTCGTGCTCAACCTGATCGTCATCGTCGTCTCGATCGTGCAGGTCGCCGGTCACGCGGTCATGATCACCGATTGGTGGTCAGCGCTCAACGCCCAGCACGGCAACCCCCTCATCATGGTCGGGATCGCCCTGCTGGTCTTCCCCAAGCTCGCGCTCGGTCTCTCCGGATTCGAGACCGGTGTAGCCGTCATGCCGCAGATCACAGGCAAGCCGGATGATTCACCCGACTACCCGAAGGGGCGCATCCGCGGTGCGGGGCGGCTGTTGACGACCGCCGCTTTCATCATGAGCGCCTTCCTCATCACGTCGAGCTTCGCGACAACGCTGCTCATCCCACAGAAGGATTTCCTCCCGGGCGGCCCGGCCAACGGGCGCGCGCTGGCCTACCTGGCGCACCAGTACCTGGGGAACGGATTCGGCACGCTCTACGACATCAGCACCATCTGCATCCTGTGGTTCGCTGGCGCATCAGCGATGGCCGGGCTGCTCAACCTGGTCCCGCGCTACCTTCCGCGATACGGCATGGCACCCCAATGGGCCCGCGCCGTTCGTCCGCTCGTGATCGTCTTCACGGCGATCGCATTCCTCATCACCGTGGTCTTCCAGGCGAACGTCGATGCCCAGGGTGGCGCGTACGCGACGGGAGTCCTGGTGCTCATCACCTCGGCATCCGTTGCGGTGACGCTCTCTGCCCTGCGCAAGAACCAGCGCAAGCGCACGATCGGCTTCGCCCTCATCGCTGCCGTGTTCGCATACACGACCGTTGTCAACGTGGTCGAACGGCCAGACGGCATCCGGATCGGTGGTCTCTTCATCCTCGGCATGCTCGTCATCTCGATCGTGTCGCGAATCGGTCGCTCGTTCCAACTGCGCGCGACTTCCGTCACGCTCGATGTCGAAGCGCTCGACTTCGTCCTCGAGGATGCCGAGGAAGGCGAGATCCGCATCATCTCGCATGAACCGGATGTCGATACCGATGAGGAATATCACGCGAAGAGCAAGGATGAGCGCCGGTTCAGCCACATCCCGCAGCGATCCCGCACGATCTTCCTCGAGGTCCACCGGTCAGACTCGTCGGACTTCGAGGAGGACCTGGTCGTGCACGGCCTGATCAAGCACGGCTATCGCGTCCTCGCGGTGAAGAGCGGAAACATCCCGAACACGATTGCGGCCGTGCTCCTCGAGATGCGGGACATCACGGGTGTCGTACCGACCATCTATTTCGAGTGGACCGAAGGCAACCCGATCTCGAACATGTTCCGGTTCCTGATCACGGGCGGCGGCGAGGTCGCCCCAGTGACGCGTGAGGTGTTGCGCGAAGCGGAAAAAGACGTCAAGCGTCGCCCCGCCGTACACGTGAGTTGACCTGGCTGATCCGTACCCCGTCGAAGCTCCGCAGCCTCAGGCTGTTGCCCACGACGAAGATCGAGGAGAGTGCCATCGCGGCACCGGCGATCAAGGGATTGAGGAAGCCGAGCATCGCAAGCGGGATCGCAGCGATGTTGTACGCGAACGCCCAGAACAGGTTCGCCTTGATCGTCGCGAGAGTGCGCCTGGAGAGCCGGATCGCATCCGCGGCGGCGATGAGGTCGCTCCTGACGAGCGTCAGGTCGCTCGCCTCGATGGCGACATCCGTGCCCGTTCCCATTGCGATGCCGAGGTCGGCTGTCGCGAGTGCGACGGCATCGTTGACGCCGTCTCCCACCATCGCCACAACCCGGCCGTCTCGCTGCATGGCGGCAACAATGTCGGCCTTCTCGGCCGGGAGCACGCCGGCGAAAACCTCGGTGATCCCCACCTCGGCAGCCACGGCATGAGCGACACGTTCGTTGTCGCCGGTCACGAGGGCGGAGTGTAGCCCGAGCGCACGGAAGCGTTCGACGGCTGCCGCACTCGTCGGCTTGACCGAGTCGGAGACCGCACACACGCCCCGCACCTCGCCGTCCCAGGCGACAGCGATCGCGGTCCGGCCCAGCTCCTCGAATTCGGCATGCGCACGCACGAGCGAAGCGGGTAGCGCGAGTCCCCACTGTTCGGCGAGCCAGCTCGGGCGACCGACGAGCACCAGGTGTCCGTCGACGACAGCCTGGACGCCGAGTCCCTGTTCGGAGGCAAACGACTCCGCCTTGGGCAGGGCGCCGACCTGAGCGGTCGCACCTGCCACGATCGCCGCGGCAACCGGATGCTCAGAGCCCGCCTCGGCAGCGCCGGCGAGACTCAGGAGGTCTCTGGTCTCGGTTCCCTCGACCGGGCGAACCCCGACGAGTGTCATCCGGCCCGTCGTAACGGTTCCGGTCTTGTCGAGAACGATCGTGTCGACGCGTCGCGTGGCCTCGAGCACCTGCGGACCTTTGATCAGGATTCCCAGCTGCGCTCCCCGACCGGTTCCGACGAGCAGTGCGGTCGGCGTCGCGAGGCCGAGCGCGCACGGGCAGGCGATGATGAGCGTTGCGACGGCTGCCGTGAATGCGACGGCGGGGCCAGCGCCGA
>JAUZGC010000025.1 GCA_030840105.1 Microbacteriaceae bacterium | reverse complement strand
CGCTCCGCAATCATCGCGTGCTCCAGCGATACACCTTTGTCGCCGGATTCGCCGGACTCGGGCTGCTGCTGCTGCCGATGCTCCCGGTGATCGGCCTCCAGGTCAACGGCGCGCGAGTGTGGATCGGGATCGGGCCGTTCACTTTCCAGCCGGGCGAGATCGCCAAGATCGCGCTGACCATCTTCTTCGCCGGTTATCTCGTGCAACGCAGGGACGCCCTGTCGATGGTCGGCAGGAAGTTCCTCGGAATGACATTCCCACGCCTGCGCGACCTCGGCCCGATCTTCATCGTGTGGGCCATGTCGATGGCCGTCATCATCTTCCAACACGACCTCGGCACCGGCCTGCTCTTCTTCGGAATCTTCCTCGTCATGCTGTACCTCGCCACGGCGCGCGTCAGCTGGGTCATCCTCGGCCTCCTGCTGATCGTCGGCGGCTCTGTCGTTGCCAGCCAGGCACTCAGTTACGTGCACGGCCGGTTCGAAAACTGGCTCGACCCCTTCAGCGCGCAGGCCTATGGCGCGAACGGCGGCAGCTATCAACTGGTCCAGGGCCTGTTCGGGCTCGCGCACGGCGGGCTGATCGGTACGGGTCTCGGGCAAGGCCAGCCGTATGTCACGCCCGTCTCGCAGAGCGACTACATCATCGCGAGCCTCGGGGAGGAGCTCGGCCTCGCCGGCCTGTTCGCGATCTTCGCCCTGTACCTCCTCCTTGTTGCGCGCGGCTTCCGCATCGGTTTTGCCGGCCAGGACGACTTCGGCAAACTCCTTGCGGTCGGGCTCGCCTTCACGATCGGTCTGCAGTGCTTCATCGTCATCGGCGGCGTCACCCGTGTCATCCCCCTGACGGGCCTGACCACGCCGTTCCTCGCGGCAGGCGGGTCATCGCTCGTGGCCAACTGGGTCATCGTCGCGTTGCTTCTCCGCCTTTCCGACACTGTTCGAAACCAGCCAAGAATGGTGGTCAGTTAAGTGAACCGGGAAATCAAGCGTGTCAGCTTTGTTGTGCTCGCGATGTTCGTTGCCCTGCTGGTCTCAACCTCGATCCTTCAGGTCTTCCAAGCGGATGCGCTGAGTACGGATGCCCGCAACACCCGTACTCTGACCGACAGCTACTCTGCCCAGCGCGGGCCGATCCTGGTGGCGGGCAAGCCGATCGCCGAATCAGTGCCGTCAACGGATGCCTACAAGTACCAACGCGTCTACAGCAATGGACCTCTTTATTCAGCGGTAACGGGATTCCTGCCGCTCAACGGCGCGCCGACTGGAATCGAGGGCGCACTCAACAGCACGCTCGCCGGGACCTCGAACTCGCAAGTGTTCGACCGGATCAATGCGATTCTCACCGGGAAGAACCCGCAGGGCGCATCCGTCTCCCTGACCATCGACCCGGTTGCCCAGCAGGCCGCGTACGACGCACTCGGCTCGTACCAGGGTGCAGTCGTTGTGCTCCAGCCGAAGACCGGACGCATCCTGGCCATGGTCTCCAAGCCCACTTTCGACCCGAACACTCTCGCGGTGCACAACACCGCACAAGTCGACTCGACGTACCAGTCACTGCTGACCGCGGCGGGCAATCCCCTCATCGATCGCGCGATCGGCGGTGACCTCAACCCGCCAGGCTCGACCTTCAAGCCCATCATGAGCTCGGCTGCGTTCGGCTCTGGCGCGTACAACCCGAACAGCCAGCTGCCGAATCCGAGTGCGCTCTCGCTACCGGGCAGCAGCGCGGTCGTTCACAATGACACGTTCTCGGCGTGCGGCCCTGGCACGACCGTTTCGATCGCGACGGCGCAGATCCTGTCGTGCAATATTCCGTTTGCGGAACTCGGAATGCAGTTGGGCGGTAGTGCCATCCAGAAGCAGGCGAACCTCTTCGGGTTCAACCAGAAACTCTCGATCCCGATCCCGGTTACACCGAGCCAGTATCCCCTTTACACGGACCCGGCGGAGGTAGCCCAAAGCTCCTTCGGCCAGTTCAACGACAAGGCCACCCCGCTGCAGATGGCGATGGTCTCGGCGGGAATCGCCAACGGAGGAGTGGTCATGTATCCCAACCTCGTCGACTCGATCCGGACATCCGATTTGCAGACGATCCAGAGCTTCACTCCGAAAGTTTTCAGCACGGCAACGACGCCTGCGGTCGCCGCCAGCGTTGCCCAGATGATGGTCGACGGCGTCAATTCCGGCGTGGCGAGTAATGCAAGAATAAAGGGGGTCAGCGTGGGCGGTAAGACCGGCACAGCACAGAACGGAACCGGGCAGCCATACACGCTCTGGTTCACCGGATTTGCCCCGGCTGACAACCCCCAATATGCCGTGGCGGTAGTCGTTGAAAATGGCGGTGGACAAGGTCAGAGCGGCACGGGTAACTCCATTGCCACCCCGATCGCGAGAAAAGTACTAGAGGCGGTGCTGAACAAATGAGACCCACAACAGGGCTCACCTTCGGGGGACGTTACGAGCTGCAATCGCGCATCGCGATCGGTGGCATGGGCGAGGTTTGGCAGGCCACCGACCTCGTGATCGGTCGTACCGTCGCGATCAAGATCCTGAAGGACGAGTACCTGGGTGACCCGGGCTTCCTCGAGCGGTTCCGCGCGGAGGCGCGTCACGCCGCTCTCGTCAACCACGAAGGCATTGCGAACGTTTTCGACTACGGCGAGGAAGACGGCAGCGCTTTCCTCGTCATGGAACTCGTGCCAGGTGAGGCGCTCTCCACCATCCTTGAACGCGAGCACGTCCTGTCCACCGACAGGGTGCTCGACATCGTCGCGCAGACCGCCGCCGCGCTGCACGCCGCGCATGCCGCCGGTCTCGTGCACCGCGACATCAAGCCAGGCAATCTGCTCATTACGCCCGACGGCCGGGTGAAGATCACCGACTTCGGCATCGCAAGAATCGCCGACCAGGTCCCGCTCACGGCGACCGGCCAGGTGATGGGGACCGTGCAATACCTCTCGCCTGAGCAGGCAAGCGGTCGCCCGGCCTCCCCGACCACCGACATCTACTCGCTCGGCATCGTCGCCTATGAATCCCTCGCGGGCCGTCGCCCGTTCACCGGCGAGTCGCAGGTCGCAATCGCCATGGCCCAGATCAACGAGGCGCCGCCCGAGCTTCCCGTCACGGTCTCCGAGCCCGTGCGGAATCTTGTCTTCGCGTGCATTGCTAAGGACCCGGCCGAGCGGCCGGCATCCGCTGCCCATCTGTCCCGCGCTGCGCAGGCCCTGCGCCGCGGCGACGTCCAGGCGGCCGCGGGCGCCGTTCCGGCCATCCTTGGCGGCGTGGCCATCCTGGCCGGTGCCACTCAGCTCATGCCCACGCCGGGCGCCACTCAGGCGACGACGATCTTGCCGGCGGCTGGCGGGGGCGTCGTTCCGCCACTGACCGCGGCGACCCCGCCGACCACGACCAAGAAGCGCAGCCCCTGGACCTGGCCGCTCATCGCTCTCATCGCGCTCCTCGCCGTCATCCTCATCGGCACGATCATTGCGATCGTGATGCAGCCGAAAAACACGCCGGTGCCCACGCCATCGATCACGAGCGCAGCCCCTTCGCCCTCACAGTCGCCCTCGCCGACGCCCACTACCACACCGACGAGCAACATCGTCCAGATCACCGAGTCGGAGTTCACCGGTATGTCGGCCTCTGCTGCGCGCACCAAGTTGCAGGGCCTGGGCATGATCGCAAATATCCAGACCGGCGCACCCGCGACAAAATCCGCCGACGCCGGCACTGTCTATTCGGTCAACCCCACCGGCCCAGTACCCAAGGGAACCCAAATTACGGCAACGGTGTACGGGCCCGTCCCGACCCCCGTCGCTCCGACCGATACGGTCACCATCGTCTCGCCTCCTCCGCCCGCACCCGTCCTCGCGGGTACTCCCGTCCAGTTCGCGTGGGGCGCCGGAACCTGCCCAGCCGGGCAGGCTCTGACCGGGCACCAGCTCTACATCAATGGCACAGGGCAGGGGTCGGTCGCTGGAACAGGAGCACCCGCCCCGTGGACTCCCCCAGCTTCAGACAAGGGAAAAACCGACCAGGTGACGTACACCGTCTTCTGCGGTGATGGGTCGGTCGAGTCGCCTCCGTCACCCGCACTTGCCGTCCCTGTGAACTGAGTCGTGGCCCGGGAGGGCCTAAGTCGTCGCCCAGTAATCGCCCGGTACACTATCGAAAGCATTGGACCCGACTAGGAGTGTGACTTGACCGAAGAGAGCCGCCTGCTCGCGGGCCGATACCAGGTCGGCGAGCTCATCGGCCGGGGCGGCATGGCAGACGTGCACCGTGGAACGGATGCCCGACTTGGCCGCACCGTCGCAATCAAGCTCCTGAAACCCTCGTTGGCGACCGACCCGGCATTCCGTACCCGGTTCCGCCAGGAAGCCCAGGCCGCCGCGCGCATGGCTCATCCGACCATCGTTCGCGTATTCGACGCGGGCGAAGAGACGATCCGCGACGCCAACGGCCATGAGGCGCAACTCCCTTTTATTGTCATGGAATACGTCGATGGACGACTCCTCAAAGACATCATCGCGGCGGGTCCAGTCGACTCGGCTGAGGCCGTTCGCATCAGCCAGGGCATCCTGACTGCACTCGAATACTCGCACCGCGCCGGAGTCGTGCACCGCGATATCAAGCCGGGCAACATCATGATCACGCGGACCGGCCAGGTCAAGGTCATGGACTTCGGAATCGCCCGTGCCATCAGCGATTCGTCGGCGACCGTCGCCCAGACGACGGCAATCCTCGGAACGGCCAGCTATTTTTCGCCCGAGCAGGCCAAAGGCGAGTCGGTGGATGCCCGCACCGACCTGTATTCGACGGGCATCGTCCTCTTCGAAATGTTGACGGGACGGCCGCCGTTCCGCGGGGACACCCCGGTTGCTGTCGCATACCAGCATGTGAGCGAGACCCCGGAGGCGCCCAGCCGCATCAACCACAAGGTCTCTCCGGCCCTCGACCTCGTTGTTCAGCGTGCCCTCTCCAAGGATCGCTTCGACCGCTACCAGACGGCCGCGGAGTTCCGGAGCGATGTCGAATCGGCGGGCGCAGGGCACGTACCGATCCACAAGCCACGAGATGCCTTCGCCGACACCCTCTTCGGCGCACCTCCGAGCGTCATCTCCGGACCCGAGGCCGCCCTTCGGCAGCTTGCCAACGACGAGACCATGGTCCGCACGCAGCGCCGCCCGCCCGTGATCTGGGTGTGGGCCGGCATCGCGGCCGTGACGGTGATCGTCATTGCGGTGCTGTTCTGGGTCTTCCGGCTGACGCCGAACAATACGTTGCCTGCCACGTCTCGCGCCGTGCCGAGCCTGGCCGGGCAGGTCTTCGACAAGGCGAGGCTCCAGCTCGAGAACGACAAGTTGAAGTGGACCAGGACGGACGAGGCGAGTTCGACGGTCGCCGCGGGCAACGTCACCCGCACGGATCCGGCCGCCGGGATCATCGTGAGCACGGGGGACACCATCACGATCTTCGTGTCGTCGGGCAAGAAGGCCGCGACGGTGCCCGACGTGCACAACATGCCACTCGCCGACGCGCAAAATGCGCTCAAGGCCGCTGGATTCGTCCCGGGCATGGTCAACATGCAGGACGATCCGACAGTCCCCGCGAACGTCGTGCTCAGCACGACCCCCGCGGCGGCGACGAACGGTCACGAAGGCGACACCATCGGTCTGAACGTTTCCAGCGGAAACGTGCTCCTGCCCAGTCTCGTGGGGCAGTCCGTTCAGGGGGCGACCGGCATCCTGGCTGGACTCCAGCTCAAGTCCGATCCCCAACCGGACTCGACGTGTCCAGGCACGCTGGTCAACAGTCAGACGCTGGCCCCCGGTGATGTACCACAGGGGTCCGTCATCACCTTCACCTATTGCGCGGCCCCCCCGAGCCCCCCGAGCTCCCCGAGCCCGACGGGCTGACGCCAACCAGCCAAACTGGACGAATCAGCCCAGTCGGACGAATCAGCCCAGCTTGACGAGCGGGTTCAACCCGCGCGCCTTCTCCTTTGCACTGGGGAGACCAGCGCTCGAGAGCCAGTTTCCGAGCATCCGATAACCGCCCTCGGTCAGCACCGATTCGGGGTGGAACTGCACGCCGAAAATGGGCGCCGTGCGATGCCGCAACCCCATGATCACGCCACCTTCGGTGCGCGCGGTCACGACCAGCTCGTCGGGAACCGTTCCGTCGACCACGGCAAGCGAGTGGTACCGCGTCGCGGTAAACGGCTGGCCGACGCCGTCGTAGAAGTCGCTGTCATCGTGCGTTACGAGAGAGGTCTTGCCGTGCATGAGCTCTTCGGCATTGGTCACCGTCGCGCCGAACGCCTCCGCGATCGCCTGATGGCCGAGGCACACGCCGAGCAGCGGGATGCCGGAATCCAGTGCCGCGTGCACCACGGGGATCGAGACCCCGGCGTCGGCGGGCTTGCCTGGCCCCGGGGAAAGCAGAACGGCGTCATACTCGGCGAGTCTCGCAGCGGCATCCGCATCAGTGAAGTCGTCGTTGCGCACGACGACCGTCTCGGCGCCGAGCTCGCGAAGGTACCCGTTCAACGTGTAAACGAAGCTGTCGTAGTTGTCGATGACGAGAACGCGGGTCACGTGCGGCCGTTCCTTTCTGATTCACCGTGGACACACGCCCCGGCATGCATCCATTCTCTACCCTGCTCATGCGTGCGCGATGCGGGACGGATAAGGTCTCTCGATCAGCAGCAGCTACACTATCTAGCTATGGCACGCACGAAGACTCAGTCCAAGCCCGAGCGCAACGAGGCGCACCCCGGTGAAGATGCACCGAACCCGGTGTGGTTCAAGCCTGTCATGTTCGGATTCATGCTCCTGGGCCTCGTCTGGATCATCGTCTTCTACGTGAGCCAGAGCCAGTTCCCTGTTCCGCAGCTCGGCGCCTGGAACATTCTCGTCGGATTCGGGATCGCCTTCATCGGCTTCCTGATGACGACCCGCTGGCGCTGAATTCGGCACCCATCCGAGGGTCCTCAACAGTGTGGACAATTACAGCGGTGTAACTATCCCCACTGTTAATAAACCTGTGGATAACTTTCCACCCGCTGGTTGAGTACCCCCGCCTGCCTGTGTCGGTTGAGTACGAGCGTATCGAAACCCGTGCCTCAAACGAACAGGTGCACGCAGCTCAGCGCAACGAGCACAATGCCGAGCAGCACAAGCAGCCCGATCTGCAGGTTGCGCCGGGACTGGGCACGCGTCTCCATAAAGATCAACCCGATGAGCGCGCCCCCGACCAGGCCGCCGACATGCGCCTGCCACGCAATCCCGAAGGAAGGGATGAAACCGATCACGAGGTTGATGCCGACAAGGATCAAGAGCTGGGTCGCGTTCCCGCCCAGCCGCCGCTGGATCACCAGGAACGCCCCCATCATGCCGAAGATGGCGCCGGATGCCCCGACGACCGGCGTCGTGGGCGAGGCGATCAGCAGGACCCCCACAGACCCGGCCAGCCCACTCAACAGGTACAGCACGAGATAGCGCACGCGCCCGAGCATCGGCTCGAGCAAGGTTCCGAAGATCCATAGCGTGTACATGTTCAGGGCGATGTGCAGGATCGACGCGTGGGCGAAGACCGTGGTGATCATGCGCCATGGTTCGAACGCTTGCGGGTACGAGTAGAACCCCGCGTATTGGATCGCGGCGGTCACGGCCCCGCCGATCCCGGGAAGCGACTGCAGGATGAAGACGAATACCGAGACCGCGATGATCGCATACGTGACCGGCGTGCTCGAGCCGCGCAGACGCGTGAGAACCTGCGGCTTCACCTTCGGCATGGTGGCGCGCTGTTCTTTCATGCACTCCGGGCAGAACACACCGACCGCACCCGGCGTCTGGCATTCCGGGCAGATGGTGCGCCCACACCGCTG
>JAUZGC010000008.1 GCA_030840105.1 Microbacteriaceae bacterium | reverse complement strand
ACCAGCGGTGATCGAGCATCTGATGGAACACTTCGGCCTGCTCGAGCTTGCCCTTGAGCTCGCTCGGGATGGCGCGCACGACCGGTTCGAACACGCGGAGCAGCCACTCGTGGGCCATCGCCTCTTCGTCCAGCCCCCGCTTGCCGAGGGTGGCCGCGTACGAGTCGAGGTCGTTCAGCAGGCGCCTGGCCTGGTTCTCTTCCGCGTCGAGTCCGGTCAGGCGGAGCAGGCGACGCTGGTGATGGCCTGCGTCGACAACCTTCGGTTGGATGCGCACGGTTGTTCCCGACTCGTCCGTCTTGATCGCGAGTTCACCGATGTCGAACCCGAGATCATTGAGCCGATCAACGCGGCTGTTGATGCGCCAGCGTTCCGACGAGGCAAAGGATTCACTCCCGGTCAGCTCCTTCCAGAGCGAACGGTATGCGGCGACGATGCCGTTGGAGACCTTGATCGGGTCGAGGCCTTCGTCGACACGGCCGCCCGCTTCGAGATCCATCAGCTCGCCGGCGATGTTGACTCTGGCGATCTCGAGATCGTTTTCGCGCTGGCCGTTCGAGAGGCCGCCGTCGTAGAGCTGGCCGGTTTCGGCGTCAACGAGGTAGGCGGCGAAGGCGCCGGCGTCGCGGCGGAACAGCGTGTTGGAGAGGGAGACGTCACCCCAGAAGAAGCCGACGATGTGCAGGCGCACGAGGAGCACGGCGAGTGCGTCAACGAGACGCGTGGCAGTGTCGGGGCGCAGCGTCTGCGAGAACAGTGCGCGGTAGGGGAGCGAGAACTGGAGGTGCCGCGTGACGAGAGCGGACTTCAGCGGGTTGCCTTCGTCATCCGTGCGGTTGGTGATGATCGCGACGGGGTCGACACAGGGGATGTCGATGCGCTGCAGGGTGCGCAGCATCTCGTACTCGCGCTTGGCCATCTCATCCGTCGTCTCCTTGATCGCGATGACGTAGCCGGAGAGGTTTGCGAAGCGCACGAGGTGCCGCGAGATGCCTTTGGGCAACACGGCGATGTGGTCGTTGGACCACTGCTCCAGCGGGATGTTCCAGGGGAGATCAAGGAGGGCGGGGTCGACCGTCGCCGCGGTGATGTTGAGGGACCCACTCATTACAGAAAACCACTCAGGAGCCGAAACGATTCTGCCGCGGTCCAGTAGCTGGACCGCGGCAGAATCGGTTAGTGCGTTACCGCCTGGGCGTGGCCCAGTGGCTGGTAGTTAGTCGACGACCGCACCGCTCAGGCGAAGGCCGCTCTCGGCGTCGAACGTGTGCAGGTGGCCGATCTTCGGGGAGATGTACACAGTGTCGCCCGCGTTCGGGTGAACGCGGCCGTCAACGCGCGCAACGATGTCGGTGCGCTTGCCCTCGATCTCGCTGTGACCGTAGAGGTAGCCGTCGGCGCCGAGTTCCTCGACGAGGTCAACGGCAACCTTGAGGCCTTCGCTGTTCGTGGTCGTAACCACAACGTCCTCGGGGCGGATGCCGATCGTGGCCTGCTTGCCGCTCGCGCTGGAGAGGATCTCGCGCTCGACCGGGATGAGGGCCGTTCCGAACTTGACGCCGCCTTCGGCGATGTCGGCCGCGAACAGGTTCATGGCCGGGCTGCCGATGAAGCCGGCAACGAAGACGTTGTTCGGCTGCGCGTACAGGTCGCGGGGGGTTCCCACCTGCTGGAGCACGCCATCCTTGAGCACAGCGATGCGGTCACCCATGGTGAGGGCCTCGGTCTGGTCATGGGTGACGTAGACCGTGGTGACCCCGAGGCGGCGCGTGAGCGACGCGATCTGGGTGCGGGTCTGAACGCGAAGCTTGGCGTCGAGGTTCGACAGCGGCTCGTCCATGAGGAACACCTGAGGGCTGCGCACGATCGCGCGACCCATCGCAACGCGCTGACGCTGACCACCGGAGAGCGCCTTCGGCTTGCGGGCCAGGTACGGCTCGAGGTCGAGCAGCTTGGCTGCCTCAAGCACGCGGGTGGCGCGCTCATCCTTGTTGACGCCGGCGATCTTCAGGGCGAAGCCCATGTTCTCGGCGACCGTCATGTGCGGGTACAGCGCGTAGTTCTGGAAGACCATCGCGATGTCGCGATCCTTCGGGGGGACATCCGTGACGTTGCGCTCACCGATGAAGATGTTGCCGTCGTTGACCTCTTCGAGCCCAGCGAGCATGCGGAGGGACGTGGACTTGCCACACCCGGAGGGGCCGACGAGAACGAGGAATTCTCCGTCTGCCACCTGCAGGTCGAGCTGGTCTACCGCGGGACGAGTGGAACCCGGGTAAAGCCGAGTTGCCTTATCGAACGTTACTGACGCCATGTCTTTCTAGCTCCTTCACCGGCAGGTACGTGCCGGACGATCCGTAGTGAATGGATTGTGGTACCGCGTCCACTGGGCAACGGTGACCACGAACAATGATATGCCATCCGGGGACTGTACTTACCACGCATGCCCCATGGCAGGGCACACGTCATCCACCCCCCGTGCGGGTGCCATTCAGCGGGTGTTTGGTCATTTCCCAGACTGCGGACCTACTATCTTCAGTGCGTTTGCATGAAGTGTGGACGCCTCACAAACACCCGGAGTGAACCCATGACTAACGGCGCCTCAAACGACAGCCGTTCCAGCAGGAATGGGCGGCGCGAAGCCGCTCGCGAGAAAGCGCGTCAGCTTCGCGTTGAGCAGAAGAAGCGTGATCGCCGCAACCGGGTATTCGTGCAGGGCGGAATCGGCGTCGCGGTTCTTGCGGCTCTCGCCATTGTCGCCATCGTCATCGTCAACTCTATCCGTCCGCCTGGACCGGGCCCGGCCAACATGGCCAGCGATGGCATCGTCATCGGCACGGGGCTCAAGGCGGTCACGACGGCGTCGCTCGCGGCCGACGCAGCGCCCGTGCCGTCGAAGCCAGACCCCAGCGGCAGCGTCGTCAGTATCCGTCTGTATGTCGACTATCTGTGCCCGTTCTGCGGGCAGTTTGAGCGCACAAACGCGACTCAGATCAGCCAGATGGCAAACTCAGGAGCTGCAACGGTCGAGATTCATCCGATCGCATTCCTGACCAGCCATTCCGCTGGGACCAAGTACTCGCTGCGCGCCGCGAATGCTGCCGCCTGCGTGGCGAATGACTCACCCAACCAGTTCTACAAGTTCCACACGTCGCTCTTCGCCAACCAACCCGCTGAAGGCAGCGCCGGCCTGACCAATGCCCAGATCAACAAGCTCGTTGTCGATGCGGGAGCGACCCATACGAGCGAAATCGACAAGTGCATCGACGATGGCACATACACAACGTGGGTGACGAATGCGACGGATCGTGCAATCGCGGGCCCGATCCCGAATTCGAACGTTCCGAAGCTCAGCGGAACGCCCCTGGTCCTCGTCAACGGCAAGCAGTACACCGGTTCCCTGACGAGCGCGACCGACTTCAAGGCATTCGTGCTGCAGGCGCAGGGCCAGGCGTACTCGACCGCAACGCCGGTACCGACCTCCACCCCGACCCCGACGGCGACGCCGTAGGCTTTTCGTCATTCCCGTCTAAGATGGGAGACCGAGACGGGCGCTGCCCGCCTCATTGCCGGCCTGGCGCAATTGGTAGCGCACCGCTCTTGTAAAGCGGGGGTTGCGGGTTCAAGTCCCGCGGCCGGCCCTGTATGACGCTGCTGGTGGCTCTGCTCGTGCCGCCGCCGCCTCCTTTTCCGCTTCCGCTGCCTCTTACGCCGCCTGTCGCTGCCGCGTTGCGGAGATTGTGGGCGGGATGGGGCGTGTCTTCGCTTCCGGGCGGCGTGTCATCCGTCATCTCCGCATCGGGGCAATTGCGGCGCATCGTTGACTAACGAATCCCATTGACACGCCGATAGTTGTTAGCACGACGCGAAGAACGAACGCGTGCACACCAACGCTAAGTTCTCCATGGGTCGCGTGAACCTGTTCCGACCGCCTGCACCGTATTGGCGGGAGCGAACGCCAGGGTGAGTGGGGGAACGTCCTGTGATCAAAGCACGCGTGGCTGCTGTCGTCGTCGGGGCACTGGCATTGGGTGGGCTGACCGTCTTGCCGGTCAATCCGGCGCAGGCTAGCGTGTCCGATCCGACCAACCCGGCGGTGGTGCCGGTGGGATCCGGGTCGTACGCCGCGGCGCCGCCGGCATCGCTCGACACGCCAGGACACGACGTGTCCGGCACGGTGTCCATGCCGCTCTACATCGATAAGACCCAGGCGGGCAAACCGGTGCCGACCAACGCCTGGTGGACCGATCTGGCCGTCAGCAAATACTCCGGCGATCTGTGGGCCGACCCGCTCGTCGACAAGAATTCGGCACAGGGCACGACCATCTACTACCCGACCAGCTGGAACTCGGATGGCACCGCTCGAGTGCTCGACGCTCCGCTCACGGTCGGCGGCTCCATTGTGCCCGTGGGTGATCCATCCGACATCCTGATGGCTGACTTCGAGGGGAAGACCTTCCCGGGTGGGTGGACGACGACCGGAAACGCCTTCGACGCCGGGCCCTCGAGTGGCACTGCGACGGGGCAGGGCGGGGTATCCGGATTCATCGGTAACGGGCTCGCGAATTCGTTTACGAACGCCGACGGAGACGGAGCCACCGGCACCATCGACTCGCCGACTTTCACGGTCGACCGCAAATACCTGGCCTTCATGGTGGGAGGCGGCAATCACCCCGGCGACGAGGCGGTGCGGCTCGTCGTCAACGGTCAGATCGTCGAGAGCGCGACCGGCAACAACTCCGAGCAGCTGAGTTGGGTGAACTGGGACCTCTCGGCTTACGCGGGACAGCAGGCACAGCTCCAGATCGTCGACAACCTCGACGCCGGCTGGGCGCACATCCTGGTCGACCAGATCGTGCGCACCGACACGGTGACCGACCTCGGCACCCGCTTTGACACCGCATTCAATGCGGAGAGCTCGAGGGCACTCCGCTGGGGCGACTGGAACGTCAGCTGGCGCATGCAGCAGACCGGCGGCGACCAGTACATGGACGTCACCGCCGCGCGGGGCGAGCCGTACACCTGGTTCGAGTTCAACCAGGTCACCCCGCAGATCACGGTGCAGGATGACGCCACCTTCGCCGACGCGAACGGCGACCCGATCACATTCCCCATCACGACCGACACGTTCTCGGTCACCCAGGGCGGGCGAACCTTTGGCATCCACGCACCGGCGAACAGCACGTTCACCCGGATCGGTAACGTGATCGACGCAGCGCTCTCCGCCAACTATCTCGTGGTGAGCGCCCTTCCGAGTTCCGGCGCGACCCTCAGCGACATGCAGGAGCACGCGTTCGCGATTCCCCGCAACACGGTGATGAGCTACAACTACAGCCCCGACAAGGCGCAGGTCTCCGAGACCTGGACTGTGACGACGGATGTGCTCCAAGGCGCGAACCACGACACCATCCAGGGCTGGCTGTCGAACGAGTGGCGCGACACCACCAGCAACCTGCAGTTCCAACCTTTTACGTACGAGAGTCCTCGAGGTCAGATCAAGACCACGATCGGCCATGACGGGTGGAATCTCAACTACACCTTCGAGGGGCTGAGCCCGTTCGCGCCGGCGCCGCAAACCCTTGGCCTGGCGAACGATTACAGCGTCGCCCAGATGAAGTCCTACGTCGACAACTACTCCCAGCTCACGAGCTACGGTGGCGACACCTACTGGGGCGGGAAAGACCTGCAGCAGTACGCCGAGTACATGGAGATGGCGAAGCAGATCGGCGACACGACCGCGTTCGACAAGCTGAAGACGTCGCTCGAGACCGCCCTCACCGACTGGTACACCTACACCCCAGGCGAGTCAACGCACTATTTCGCACGCTACGACACCTGGGGCGCGCTGATCGGGTTCGGCGACTCATACGGTTCGTACCAGTTCACCGACAACCACTTCCACTACGGATACTTCACCCTGGCGACAGCGCTGCTTGCGTTCGAAGACCCGGCCTGGGCGGCGGGCTATGGCGCCATGGCAACGCAAGTGGCCAAGGAGTACGCGAACTGGGACCGCAACGACACCAGCTACCCGTACCTGCGCACCTTCGACGTCTGGGAGGGCCACTCCTACGCCGGCGGCTTCAGCTCGCCCGGCGGAAACAACCAGGAATCCAGCTCCGAAGCCATCCAGTCCTGGGCCGGCCTCTTCCTGCTCGGCACCGCCCTCGGCAACACGCAGATGCAGGCCGCCGGAGCGATGGGTTACGTGTCTGAGCGTGCCGCCGTGCAGGAGGACTACCTCAACCAGAACGGCAGCCCTAACGCAACGACTGGGGCGAACCCGAACGCCGTCGGGTCCACGGGCCCGGGTACGTTCCCGCCAAGCTACCAGCACAGTACGACCGGCATTCTCTTTGACAGCGGGCAGGCTTACGCCACCTACTTCAGCGGCGATCCCGCGTGGATCTACGGGATCCAGTGGATGCCGACGGCACCCTGGTTCAACTACCTGGGCTGGGATCCGCAATTCTCACAATCCCTGGTCGCCGACGCGTTCAACGCGCGTCCGGCCGTACTGGGAGCCGGCGTGCCGGGTGACGATGCAGGCAACCTCGCGATGGCGACTAAGCAGTGGTACGGCATCGGTACCTATGGTGCGGACAAGATAACGCAGGACCGCACCGCAGCCATTGGGTCGATCGAGGGCGCCATCACGGCGGCGTACCAGTCCAATCCGGGCGCGATAAGCGCGAAGACAGCGGTCAACCCGCTCTACGACCAGGCGAGCGGGAACCTGCTCTTCGACATCGGTGCCAACGGTCTGCCGACCTACCCTGCCGCGACCTGGACCCCGGACACGCTGCCGGCGAGCCTCGTCCCGCCGGAGCCGCCGGTGTCCGTCGTCGACGCCGATCCGAAGACGTGGGACACCGGGTACTCGCTGTTCGCGCTGCTCGTAACCAACTATTCGGCCGACAATGCGGCCGTGCAGAAGCTGTACAACTACGACGTCGCCAACTACACCCCCGGCGTCGACACCGCGCAAGCGGCGCAGGTCTACAGCCGGATGGGCGACGGCCTCGCCAACGTGGTCTTGGGCATGGAGGCGCAAGCGGACCCGAATGCCTACGCGGACATCCATGGCGCCCTGGCGGCTGCGAACGACCCGGTCGCGACCAACAACTCGATGGCCGGAGCGGTGTACTACAACGCCATGTCCAACCGAAAGCTCGGCACCGAAACGCTCGACCGCCACACGAGCGACCCGACCAGCCAG
>JAUZGC010000280.1 GCA_030840105.1 Microbacteriaceae bacterium | reverse complement strand
CGCAGTGGACGGCAAGTTCCTGGGCGCGTCGAAGGCTCCCGCGAAGCCTAAGGCTCCGGCGCCGCCCGCACCGGCCCCTCCAGCGCCGGCCCCTGGCGGCACTCCGCCAAACAGCGGTGGCGGCGGTGGGGGCGGTGGGGGCGGTGGGGGCGGCAACCCCAAGAAGCCCTGAGCCCCAGCGGCGCCCGGTCGGCGGTATCCGCTCTCGTGGTCCCACAAGCGTTCAATCGGGTCAATTAGACTCCGCTCATGCCAGTTCGCGCCGCCCGCCCTCGCACCGCCACCGAAGACGGACCAGCCGCTGACGGACCCGAGGGAGCGCAGTCGCGGCCCTGGCACGTGCTCGTGTACCGGATTCCGTCCGAGCCGACCCGCCTGCGTGCGACCGTGTGGCGGCGCCTGAAGGGGCTGGGTGCGATCTACCTGCAGAACTCGGTAGCCGCACTCCCAGCGAACGCGAACTCCGAGCGTGCATTGCGCAAGCTTCGTCACGAGATCACGGAGATGTCCGGCACGGCGGTGCTCATGCTCTCGACCGTGCTTGTGGGCGAGAGCACAGTTCTCAGTGTGTACCAGGAGGCTCGCGCCGACGAGTACGAGGAGATCCTGGATCGCTGTCGCGACTTCATCGCCGGGCTCGAGAAAGAGTACGCAGCGAACCACTTCACCTATGCGGAGCTCGAGGAGAACGAAGTCGATCTCACCAAGCTGCAGAGCTGGTTCGACAAGATCGTCGCGCGAGATGAGTTCAGCGCACCCGGCCGGGACGCCGCGCAGGACTCGATCGCCGGATGCAGTCAGGCGCTCGAGGCCTACGCCGCCCGCGTATACGCGGAGGAGCCGGAAGGCCATTAACGAGTGATGGCCGAGAAGCGGACATCTCGCTCCTCGGCCAATCCTTTCGATCAGTCGATCAGTGCCGAACGAGCCGGACGAGGCTGAACGGCAGCAGCACCAGAACGGCCACGGGAACCAACCACCAGCTCGTCGCGCCCGCCGCGGTCAGCCACGCGGTCAGGACGAACGAGGCGACGATGCCGGCGGTGACGCGCCAGTCGTCCCCGATGATGAAGTCGTACCAGAAGTTTCCGAAGGCCGCGAGACGCTGTCCGAACGTGCGCCGAACGGGCGGCTCTGCGAGCCCGACGTCCGCAGTCGAGGCCTCGGCTGCCGAGCTCTCTTCGGCGACGGATGCCGCCACGACGGCTTCGTTCGCGCCCACGCTGCCCGCGGCAACACTCACGAGAACCTCTGCGCGGCTACGGTTGCGCCTGCGCAGGATCGCCACCAGAACAAGACAGACGACTGCGACGAACGGCACGAGGGCGAACAGGATGACGTCAGCGCCGGGCCAGGTCGCACCGGCACCCTCGGCGCCCCAGAAGATTCCGAACGAGGTGAGCATGACGCCCACGACGAACTTCATGGTGTTCTCGGGCACTCGCGCGAGGGGCTTGCGCACGGCGAAACCGGCTGCGGCGACCAGGACGACCGCGACAACGGCCGCCAGAGATGCGGTTCCGACCTTGTTCTGGATCGTGCCGAACGTGAGAACGATGAACACAACCTCGAGGCCTTCGAGCAGCACTCCCTTGAACGACAGGGTGAATGCATACCAGTCACGCACTCCGCCCTTACCGCCGCGGGCAGCAGAACGCGCCTCGGCGAGCGAGTTCTGGAAGATCTTGTCTTCGTCATGCAGTGCCTTGTAACCGCTGCTGCGCAGGATCGCCTTGCGGAGCCACTGCAGGCCGAACACCAGGAGCAGGCCACCGACGACGAGGCGCAGAGCTCCAAGGGGGAGGAACGTGATGGCAGGCCCGGCCACCGCGATGATCACAGCGAGGACGATGAGGCCGGTCGTCATGCCGAGGAAGGCGGAACGCCAGTCGCGGGCGGTTCCGGCCGCGAGCACGATCGTCGTCGCCTCCACCGCCTCAACCGCGCAGGCAAGAAATACAGCGATGAAGAGAGCCCATTCGCTCATGTGCAAAACTCCTTGTACTAGATCTCGTTCTAACTGAATACTAACAGCTGTTAGTTTGCCCCGGTGCCAACCGGGAATGCAATGCATCCCGCCGGGTCGATGCGCACCGAGCAGTGCGTCCCACGAGTCCACGGGCGGTTATCGAACACGCCACCCAGTACGCCGTAGCGGCACTCGACGACATGCTCGTAGCCTCGACCTCGGTACGCCACGTCGAGGACCACGGCCGGAATCGATGCGGACGTGACTGCCGAAGCGGAGCCGACCCGCGCGGTGCCGGCTTCGGCATGATCGGAGACGGCCTCGAGGCTTGTCGCGGTCGGCCTGATCAGCACGACCGCATCGTCGATGGCGCCCAGCGCCTCTGATCCCCGGGCCATTACGACGTGCCCACCGAGGTCGACAGCGACGCTGCCCTCGCGGGCATGGACCACGCGACCGGTGAATGATCCGGCAAGTCCGGTGAACTGGGCCACGAACTGCGTCGCCGGGTTCTGATAGATCTCCTCGGGTGCAGCGAACTGCTCGAGCCGACCTGCTCGAAGCACGCCCACCGTGTCGGCGAGCGCAAACGCCTCCGACTGGTCGTGGGTGATGTAAAGCGCCGTTGCGCCGCTCTCCCTGGTCAGAGTCGAGATCTCGACGCGCAGTCGCTCGCGGAGATCGGCATCCAGATTCGACAGCGGCTCGTCGAAGAGGAGCAGGGAGGGGCGCCCGACAACGGCACGCGCGAGTGCGACGCGCTGCTGCTCTCCGCCCGAGAGCTCCGAGGGATAGCGCGCACCCTTGGCAGACAACCCGACGCGCTCGAGCGCCTCGCCGACAAGCTTGCCGGCCTCGGCTGCCGGGAGCTTTCGGCGTTTGAGCGCGTACGCGACATTCTGCTGCGCAGTCAGGTGGGGCCAGAGCGCGTAGTCCTGGAAGACCATGGATAGCCCGCGTCGTTCGGGGGCCACGTAGCGGTGACCGTCGCTCACCGCAACATCCCCCAGGTGGATGCTCCCCGCATCCAGCCGCTCGATTCCGGCAAGGCTGCGTACGAGGGTGGACTTGCCTGATCCGGACGGGCCGAGCAGCACGGTGAACTTCCCCGGCTCGATGTCGAGGTCGAGCCCGTCGAGGGCGGCGAGCGCGCCATACTGCTTGCGTGCGCCGCGCACGCTCACCCGGTGACCGTGCTGGATCGCCTCGCGGGATCCGGTGGTCGCGGCGACGGGCGATGAAGTGGTTTCTGTAATCGTCATGACGTCCTCCCTAGACGCTTCCAGCCTTGTGGTGCGAGAATCGCGAAGAGCAGATAGGCAACGCCGACGACTCCGAGAGCCGACAGGATGGCAAGGACCTCCATCGCCGTTCCGCCTCCGAAGTCGTATGCGGAAAGTGCTTTGTTGATCCCCACCGAGACCGGCGCGGACCCCGGCGGATAGAGCAGCTGGGACACCGGCAGCTCGAGCAGGGTTGCGGTGTAGGTGAGAAGCCATGCCGCCAGGAGCGGCCTGGCGATCACCGGCATGACCACGGCGAACCAGGTGCGGACCGATCCGCTGCCGTGAACCCGGCACGCCTCGGACATCGACTCGTGCAGCTGGCTCATGTTGCCGACGAGCGACCGGGACGTCGATGGCAGCGCCGTTGCGACATAGGCAAGGGTGAGCAACGCCGAGGTGCCATAGATGTGGATGCCGAGCGTGTTCATCAGCGGGAGGTTGTAGGCGAAGATGTAGCCGGCCGCGAAGACGATGCCGGGCAGAGCGACGGCTGCGAGCAGCACGAAATCGAGCAACCGGGCGCTCGCTCCCTTCTTGCTACTGGCGAGCATCCGGGCACACACTGCCGCCATCAGCGTCGCGACGGTCGCAGTGATGGCCGCCATCTGGGCAGAGTAGAGCAGCGGATCACGCAGGTCGGGGCTCGTGAGGACACGCGCGTAGTTGTCGAGACTCCAGCTGTGCACGCTCATCGCCGAGCCCAGACCGGTCAGGACGGATGCGCTCAGAGCGCCGAAGGCCGGGACACCCAGCGTGACGACGAGGAGGACGAGCGTGATCGCCCCCGTTGCCAACTGGCCCCAGCGCGTGAGGTGGATCCGCATCGTGGGGCGGCTTCTGCCGCCGAGAACCCGGAAACTCCGCCCGCGAAGGGCCCACGACTGCGCGAGCAACGCGAGCACGATGAGGCCCAGGAGTACCCAGCTGACGGCCGCCGCCAGCGGGAACTGGACCGGGAACGCCTGGATGGCGTTGTAGAGCATGAAGGTGGCCACCGGGAAGTGCGCGGCGGACGACAGTGTCGACGCGACCCCGAAATCGCTGATGGCCTCCGCGAACACGATCGCAAGCGCCGACCAGACCGCCGGCGAGAGGAGGGCGATCATGACCCGCAAGGACGCCATCCGGTTGCCGCCATGCACGCGGACGGCCTGCTCGAACTCGCCGCCGAGGCTCCGCATTGCGTTCGCAATGACCAGGTAGGCGAAGGGGATCCCCTTGACCGTGAGCACGAGCACGATCCCGGCCGGGCCGTAGAAGAAGGTCCGGGCCAGGGTCGGATGGAAACCGATGATTTCCAGCACGCCGCCAGGCTCCAGCAGCCGCTGCCAACCGAGCGCGATGAGGTACGAGGGCGCGAGAAGGAGCGCGAACACGGCGCCGGTCCACAAACGGCGAGTGCGGGAATTCGTCCGGCGGACGATCCACGCCATCCCGAACCCGATGACGGCGGAACCGACCGCCGTCACGACGCCGACCAGAAGGGAGTTCAGGAGTGCGACCAGGAACTGACCACTCAGAGCCTCCCTGAAGGCTGAGAGCGTGAACCACTCCGTGCCCTGGTCCAGCAGCGCCGGGCTGAATGCGACGAGCAGGAAGAGAAGGATCGGCACCACAAGGATGGCGACGATCAGGAGCCAGAACACCGTCATCGGCGCGACGCGCAGGCGCGAAAACGGGTTCGTCCGGACGCGCGTTGGCACGCGTCCGGACGGACCAGTCGGTGACGTGCTCGCGACAGCGGTGGCCTGCGCCGTAGTGCGCGGGACAACGGCCGAAGGACTGAGCGTGGTCGTCACGAGTCTCGAGCTCCTACTTGATGTTGCTGTCGAACCAGGTGACGACCTGCCCCTGGAGCGGACCCCAGAAGGTCGGGTCGATCGCCTGGGAGCTGGACGGAACGGTTGCCGGGAGCGGAGCCAGCGGGGTCACTCCGTTGACTACGGGCCAGTAGAGCGAGTCACCGGAGGGATCTGCACCTTGCGCGACCTTCTGGCCGGCCGGCGAGAGGATGTAGTCGATGAACTTCTTGGCCTCCGACTGCTGGACCGGGCTTGCGGCTTTGTCGATGCCGTACGCGCTCGGCAGCAGCGTCGACTTGGAGAGGTAGATGACCTTCGGGTCGTAACCGGCGACCGGCTTCGCCGTGAACTTGACCACCTCTCCCATCGCGGCCGAGCTCTGGATGAGCCCATAATTGATCTGGCCGGTCTCCAGTGCGTGCAGGGTGTCGCCGTTCGTCGGGTTGACGACCAGACCGTTGGCCTTGAGCTTGGTCAGGTACGCCTCACCCGCGGCCACCCCGCCCTTGGTTCCGCCGAGCTGGTTCATCAGGCCGGCGATGAAGGGGTAAGTGGGTCCGGACTGTGCCGGGTCGTTCATGCCGACCTTGCCCTTGTACGCCGGAGTGAGGAGGTCGTCGTACGACGTCGGCACTGCAGTGGTTGCGGCTGCGTTGTAGATGAGCGCGGCGACGACGGTCGTTCCCATCGGGATGTAACTGTGGTCGGATGGCGTCAGCGACGTGCCGACCGAGTCCACGCTGGCCGTCGTCGTGTACGGCAGGAGCTGGCCGCCCTGGTCGAGTGCGGCGAAAGCAGTTGCGCCATCCGCCATGAATGCGCCCCACTGCGGGTTGTTCTTTTCCGCTGCGATTTTGGTGAGTAGCGGCCCTGTGCTGTCGTCGACGACCTTGACGGGGATGCCGGATGCGGCAGTGAACGCCTTGGCGATCGCTGCGTCGTAGCCAATGGCCGAATACAGGACGAGTGGCTCGACGGCCGCGCTGCCCGAGGGCGATGCTGCGGATGCGGTTGACGAGCATCCGGCGAGAGCGGCGACGGATGCCACGGCGAGAGCGGCCGAAACCGCCAACTTCTGTGTGCGGATCACGGTGGTTGCCTCCAGGAGGGTCTGTGTTGCCTCTACGATCTAACGGTCGTTAGAAACCGTAGGAAGCGAAAGTGACACCAAGGAACCGGACCGGTGTACATCAGGTGAACGACCTGCAGACGATTGATGCCCGGCCGAGAGGCTGGGTCGCGCGGGTGGGTCGAGACCTATTCGGCCGCGCACGCCCCGGGACTGACGGGCGTCGTCGAACCCGCCGCAGCGACCACGGGAGCGATCTCGCTCGCGGTCAGCGCGTATCCGGTATTCGCGTCGACGGATGATCGCGCAAAGACCACGCCGACCACGCGCCCGGTGTCATCGAAGAGCGGACCTCCGGAGTTACCCGGCCGCACGATGCCGCGCAGCGAGTAAACCTCACGCACCACCGTCTGCGTGCGGTAGATGTCTGTGCCGCTCGCGTCGATCACCTGCCTGACCCTGGCGGGCACGACGGAGTACGGGCCGTTGCCTGGATATCCGGCCACGACGGAGTCGTCGCCCGCAGTGAGTTCGGGACCGAGCGGCAGGGGGCTCGTGGAGAGCGCGGGAACGTCGATCACCGCCAGGTCCCGCTCGGGGTCGTAGACGACCAGCGTGCCAGGCAGGGAGGGGCCCGACCCGCCGACCTGCACGGTGACGCCGGCTGACCCTGCGACGACGTGCGCGTTCGTCATCACCCGGTGTGGCGCGACCACCCATCCGCTGCCTTCCGAGTCCGTGCCACAGGCGGGCTCCGACGCGAGCACCTTGACGACCCCGCCGGCTCTCGCATTCACTGCACCGGGGATCGTCGGATCCGGCGCCTGGACGGCCGCGATCGGCTCGTTCCCGCCGGAAAAGACCCGCGGGAGTCCCGCATCGCCGAGCACGTTGTCGAGCGCGCCGACCGCGTTTGCCGACGGAACCGGAGAGAGCCGGTTGAGCCCGGCGACGACCTGCGACGACCCGACCACCTGCGTCACCGGCGTCAGTCCCGTCGTCTGAAGAACTCCCGCGGCCATCCACACGACGGCGGCCCAGGTGAGCAGCCCGGCCACGGCGCCAACCGCCGAATCCGCGCCGCGGATGGCGCCCTTGCCGAGCCGGCGGCGCAGCATCACGGCGAGCGCGTGGACCAGCGTGTAGATGAGAGTCGCGCAGGCCGAGACGACGCCAACCGCGATGACCGTGCGCCACATGATCGCGCCCGTCCCGAGGCCCGAGAGCCAGCCGATGCTCGTGAGCCAGGTCAGCACCGGTGGGATGATCGTGATCCCCGCCCACAGGCCAAGGACCAGCCCGACCAGCGTCCCGATCGACACCACAGCGCCACGCCGCCACCCCGCGACGACCGCGAGCACGGCGACGACGATGAGCGCGAGGTCGACAATCACTTCCACAGAAGCCCCATATTCTTTGACGAAGCTGGGCAAACGCTGATCAGTCTAAACAGCAGCGCAGCTGTGGGGCCTCTCGTTTTACGTTCGCCTGCGTTGCGCGGTTCGCAGACACAATGGATCCATGACGCGATTCGCAAGCGATGTCATGTCTCTACCAGGACACCCGCCGAGGGAAGCTGAACGAGCACGAGGCTCTCGCGCTGCTCGACCGCATCACTGAGATGCGCATCGGCCTCCTTGGCGGATAGCGGAACAGCTCGACTGGGACGACACGATGAACGCCGAATACGTCGCCGTGGCCAAACTGCAGGCGGATGTCTTCGTCACAAATAAAAAACCCCAGATCACTGGGGTTTTTGTCAGTGCGCCCGGAGGGATTCGAACCCCCAACCTTCTGATCCGTAGTCAGATGCTCTATCCGTTGAGCTACGGGCGCGTTGGCCGTGCCGGGCTGAGCCCTGAACACGTCGGCCGCAGCGGATTTCCCCGCTCGCAAGCCAGAGTAGAGACTACATGATGGCGTCGAGCGCCGCCAATTGGCGCTTGAGCGCAACCTGCCTGTATGAGGTCTCGAGGAGCTCCGCGAGTTCGGCCCAGTCTGTGTCGTCTCCGTCCACATCGATCCCGAGCCAGCCGGCCGCACCGAAGTACGGCGGGATGAAGAAGCGCGGGTCTTCGATGAGAGCGCGTCGCTCCTCCGGATCTGGCTTGAACACCACGGAATACGGGCGGTCCATGCTCGACCCGGCGACGGCGAAGATCCGCTTCCCAGCGCGGAAGGTCGCCCTCCCCCACGCCTCAACCTCGGCGACCTCGGGAAACCGGAAGCAGACGCGACGCAGTCGCTCGAGCAACGGATCGCCCGGCACGAACAGGTTCGGATGCTCCATACGGCGAGGCTAGCCGCATCCGCCGACGCACACCACAAACCTCTTGCCCGGGCGCCGCATGTGGGCCACACTTGCCGCATGGGCGTGATTGCATTCATCATTTGTTTCGCGATTTTCCTCGGCGGGCTCTTCCTCATGGGCACGGCGGTAGAGGCGGTCGGCATCGAGGCGCCGCTCTTCATCGCGGGGATCCTCGCCGTCGCGCTCTCCATTGCGATCCCGGTTCACGTCTTGGAGAAGTTCGACTAGCGCAGAAGTTCGACTAGGTCGCGCTTCGCCAGAGTTCGCGCTGGAGCATCAACGCAAGCTCGCGCAGCAGGACCAGGTCGGCCTGGCCCATCCGCCGAGGCGCCGAGTCGACCACGCAGAGCGCGCCGATTCGTTCTCCCGAGGGCGATTCGATCGGGAATCCGGCATAGAAGCGGATCCGCGCCTCACCGGTCACGAGCGAACTGTTGCGAAACCGTGGGTCAGCGCGGGCGTCGGGAACGACCAGCGCTCCACGGCCGCCGATCGTCGTGGCGCAAAAGGAGTCCGCGCGCGAGATATCCATCAGTCCGGGACCGACACCGGACTTGATGACCTGCCGATCGCGGTCGATCACGGTGAATGCCGCCGCATCGGTCCCGAACGACTGCTTGGCCAGGGCGAGGATGTGTTCAAATCGCTCATCGGCAACGAGATCTGCGAGCTTGTCGACCGCACGTTGGCGATCTTGCTCGTAGGCTTCGGCATCGTATGCGGCGGGTCTGCGGACATCTTCGGTTTCGTGGCGGTTCGCACCCATCCGCGTCGTAATCGATTCGGCGATGACCTCTGCGAATCGGCTGAAGTCCAGCGGGGCGCGATTGCGATCCGGTGAGCGGATCGGGAATGCCGTCAACGGCACGTAGGTCGTTCGCGGTAACTCAGCGCAGATTTCCGATAACTCCCGGTTCAGAGCTCGTGCATGTCGATCCGCGATCGTGCCCAGGAGGCAATCGAAAACTGGAATGGATCGAATCGGGAGGATGCCGACCACGAGAATCTGCGTGGTTTGGAAGGAGTCTCGCTCGAGGCGGGGCAACAGTTCGCGCAGCGTGCGACGCCATAACCGCACGGAGGTCAGGTGGAGTGCTTCGTTGACGCCCAGAGTCACCACGATGGCGTCGTATCGCCACGGTTTCAGCCCCTCGATCGCACCAAGCGCCGAACGAACGGTGTCCGGCCGCGCCGCGACAACGTCGACGTACGCGCCGCGTTGCGTGCGGGCCGTGAGCGCGCGAGCGAGCGAACCAGGCAGTGCGAGACCCTGGGTCGACACGCCCCAGCCGAGCGCGGGGCCGCCACCGAATACGAGGATGCGATCGTCGTTGACCCCGCTCGAGTGCGCGTGTGGGGCATCCGTGGGGCGCGGGATCGTGAACCCAGATCTCAGGATGCCGGTCCAGGTGCACGCGATGGGCTTGAGGACCCATCGCATTAACCCGTGCATGCCAACCCATCTACTCGCGCGGGTAGCCTACACGCTTCGAGTCACGGCGCCTCGAGGGCTCCATCTCGGCCGCGCACGCCCGCCGCCCAGGCATCGTGCCCGGAAAGCCCTGGCGGGTATGCGGATGCGACGCGCTCGTCCAGCTCGATTCCCCATCCTGGCGCGTCATTTGGCACGAGCCACCCGGCCTCGACCCGAAGCGCCCCTGGGAAGACGTCGTAGGTGGCGTCGTTGTACTCGTGGGTCTCCTGGATGCCGAAAGCCAC
>JAUZGC010000236.1 GCA_030840105.1 Microbacteriaceae bacterium | reverse complement strand
GATGTGCTCAACCTCAACATTCGCGAGATCCTCGACCTGCAAACCCTCGATTGGGGAATTGAGGTGACGCTTGTCGAACTGAAGGACATCCAGTTGCCCGATTCGATGAAGCGGGCGATGGCCAAGCAGGCAGAGGCCGAGCGCGAAAAGCGCGCGAAGATCATCAACGCCGAAGGGGAGTCGCTCGCCGCTGCCGCGCTTGGTGCCGCCTCAGACACCATGATGAAGCACCCACTGGCGCTGCAGTTGCGCAACCTTCAGAGCCTTGTCGAAATAGGCGTCGACAAGAACACCACGGTGGTCTTCCCCGCTCCGCTCATGAGCACCATCGGCGAGCTCGGCGCGTTCCTGGCCAGGGAGTCGGCGGCCAGCAGAGCGGTCCCCGATGACCTGAGCTCACTCCTGATGCCGCACCCGACGAAACCGCATGGGACAACGGAGAAGGTCTGACACGCAGCCATCGCGATTCCCTTCGAGGAATATCGGTGCATCCACGCAAGTTCATTACCGTGCATGGATAAGCTACCGTCGACGCACGAAGGAGCGGCAGGATGACCGAGCTCGAGTTTGGACTGAACACATTCGGTGACGTGACAGTGGACGCCAGCGGCGCGTTGGAGTCGCACGCGCAGGTGCTGCGCAATCTCGTGGACCAGGGAGTGCTCGCCGACCAGGTGGGCCTGGCCTTCATCGGGCTGGGGGAGCACCACCGCGAGGAGTTCGCGGTGTCCGCTCCGGAGGTCGCATTGGCAGCGATTGCCGGGCGCACATCCAACATCCACCTGGGAACGGCGGTGACGGTGCTCAGCTCGGACGACCCCGTGCGCGTGTTCCAGAGGTTCTCGACACTCGACGCCGTCTCGAACGGCCGGGCCGAAGTGATTCTTGGGCGTGGATCGTTCACCGAGTCCTTCCCGCTGTTCGGCTTTGACATGACCCAGTATGAGCAGCTCTTCGAGGAGAAGCTCGACCTGTTCGCCGCACTGCGCACGCAGGAGCCCGTCACCTGGCAGGGGACCACCCGGAGCGGCCTTCAGGATCAGCTCGTGTATCCGCAGATCGAACACGGACTGCTCAAGACCTGGATTGGTGTTGGCGGCAGTCCGGAATCCGTGGTCCGTGCCGCGCGGCACGGGCTCCCTCTCATGCTTGCGATCATCGGCGGCCAGCCATCGCGCTTTGCGCCCTATGTCGACCTCTTCTACCGCGCACTCGACCAGTTCGAGCAGCCCATCCAGCCGGTCGCGGTGCACTCGCCGGGTCACATCGCCGCCACCGACGAGCAGGCCCTCGAAGAGCTGTGGCCTCACTTCAAGGAGAATCGCGACAAGATCGGACGTGAACGCGGCTGGCCGCCGGTGACGCGCGCACAGTACGAGCACGATGCCGGTCCGGGTGGCTCGCTCTATGTCGGCTCGCCGGAAACCGTGGCAACCAAGATCGCGAACACCGCCAAGGTGCTCGGCCTTGCCCGATTCGACCTCAAGTACAGCAACGGCATGCTCCCGCACGACAAGCTCATGACGAGCATCGAGCTGTATGGAACACAGGTCGCCCCGCGCGTTCGGGAGCTGCTCGCCTGACGAGTGGCTTCACCGTGCGAGATCGGTGCGTCGCCGGCTGTGGGGTGGTCGGCTACCCGTCGCCGGCGACGACGAGCCCCGATTCGTAGGCGATGATGACAAGCTGCGCCCTGTCATGCGCCAGCAGCTTTGCCATCGTGCGATTCACGTGGGTCTTCGCCGTCGACAGCGAAATCGTCAGCGCGGTCGAAATCTCGCTGTTGGATAGCCCCTCGGCGACAAGGACGAGAACTTCGCGCTCGCGTTCGGTCAGAACCTCGAGAGTCACCTCGAGCCGGCGGGCCGTCGTCCTGGGAGCGCTCCTGACATAGCGGTCGATGAGTGCCCGCGTTGCGCGGGGTGAAAGCAGTGCTTCTCCGGCGTGCACGGTACGGATCGCTGCGATCAATTCCGCCGGTTCGGTTCCCTTTCCAATGAAACCGCTCGCGCCGGCGCGAAGCGCTTCGGCGACATAGTCGTCCTCCTCGAACGTCGTCAGGATCAGCACGCGCGTGCCAGACAGGTCAGGGTCGGCGCAGATCTCCCTGGTGGCCTGCAGCCCGTCCATGACGGGCATCCTGATGTCCATCAGGACGACATCGGGTTGGGTGCGCCGCGCCGCGTCGATCGCCTCGCGTCCGTCGGCAGCCTCGCCTGCCACCTGAAGGTCCGACTCATGCATGACGAGTTCTCGCACGGCGCCCCTGATGAGCGGCTGGTCATCGACGACAAGGATTGAGATGCTCATGCCCCTGGCCCACCCACCGCGTTGCCGGCCGACCGGTGCCTGACCATGGCCGGCGTGCCGAATGGGAGTGTCGCGGTGAGGATGAATCGACCGTTGGCATCAGCGGCCGACATCGATCCGTGAACGGACTCCACGCGCTCGCGCATCCCAATGAGACCGTGGCGGCCCAAATCGGCGTGCACGATCTCCGCCTGGGGTCGAACGCGATTCGTGATCCGCACGGTGACCAGATCGTCCCCGATCGCCACGTCGACCTGCACGGCGGCGTCGGCGCCATGCTTGAGCGCGTTCGCCATGCCCTCCTGGATCACCTTGTACGCGATGATGCTCACGGCGCCCTGCAACTGGGTGAAATCTCCGGCGATGCGCTTCGTGACGCGAAGCCCGCTGCGCTCGAATTCCTCGACAAGATCGTCGAGCGCGGCAAGATTCACGACGGGTTCGACGACCACCGCATCAGCAGCCAGAGGCGTCGAGCGGAGCACGCGAAGCAAGGCGCTGATCTCGCCGAGCACGCTGCGTGCTGACGCACGAATCACCTCCAGGGCCCGTTCGGCATCGTCGGGCCGGTCGGGCAAGGCGTTCGAAGCCACACCCGCGTGCAGGTTGATCGCAGCGATTTGGTGGGCCGCTGCATCGTGCAGCTCGCGGGCGATCCTGAGCCGTTCCTCGGTGACCCGCCGCTCCGCCTCGAGTTCGCGTGTACGTTCGGCACGGATGGCCCGCTCGGTGATGGCATCGATGTATGCCCGGCGATTGCGGGTCGCATCCCCGATCGCGGCCGCCACCGCCAGAAGCGCAGCGGGCTGAACGAGGCGCGCGTACTGCCAGCCAACCACCCCGGTCACAAGGATGCCGCCAACCAGGATCGCGATCGCGATCGCCGTGCTCACGACGGTCGTGCGCCTGGTCGTGACGAGCGCGACGCGATACATGGCGATGGCCGTCGCGAGCAGAAACCCGATCGTGGATGCTGCCCACAGCGGCGCCAGCACAGCCGCCGCAACACAGACCCCGAGGATGGGGAGAGGGGTGCGGCGACGCAACGGCAGGATGATCGCGACCGCGAGAAGGGACAGCACCGTAATCACGGGGGTGCCGGACACACCGGAAACGTCGTCGGGGCTGGGAGCGAAAGCCGCGAGCACGAGAATGACGCCAGTGAAAACATCCGTCACCCACGCCGATGGCCGGAACCTGGCGACGGGTCCGGACGAATGTGTGCTCTCGTTCATCGCATCCGCACCCCCTTCGAGAACTGGTTGTCCGAACTCAGACTTTCACACCCGTTTACGGTCCGCATCCCACCAGCGCAGTGCTCGTCCATACCGCAAATGCGGTACACAGGTGTCTGCGCTCGGACGACGACGGCCCGCGCCCGATGCGAGAGAGTAGACGGAGCGTACAGCCGGCACGAACGCACAGCCTGCACGACACAGAGGAGATTGCCCATGACCGAATCCGTTCTGGAAGCGCACGACCTGGCCAAGTCGTATGGGCGAGGGGCGAACAGGTTTGACGCCCTCAAGGGCGTGTCCCTCTCGATCAACCGCGGCGAGAGCCTGGCGATCGTCGGCAAGAGCGGCTCGGGCAAGTCCACACTCATGCACCTGCTCGCCCTGCTCGACCGGCCGTCGTCCGGCCGGATTCTCCTCAACGGCTCCGACGCGGCGTCTCTCGCCGGCGCCACCCTCAACAAGGCGCGGAACCAGACCTTCGGTTTCGTCTTCCAGCAGTTCTTCCTGATGCCGAACACGAGCGTGCTCGACAACGTCATCCTGCCGTTGAAAATCGCGGGGATCGGCGCCCGCACCCGCAAGCGGCAGGCGATGGATGCGCTCGACGCTCTCGGCCTGGCGGACAAGGCGAAGAACAACGCCACCGATCTCTCGGGTGGCCAGAAGCAGCGCGTCGTCATTGCCAGAGCGCTCGTCAACAATCCCAGCGTGATCTTCGCCGACGAGCCGACGGGCAACCTCGACTCGGCAACCGGAGAGGTCGTCGAAGACATCCTTCTCGACCTCAACAAGGAGCGGGGCATCACGCTCGTGCTCGTCACCCACGACCCAGACCTGGCCGAGCGCTGTGACCGCAGCATCCACGTCAGGGACGGCCTCATCGTCACGCAGGAGCAGTACGCATGAAATTCCGCGACGTCATCGGCACCGCGATCGCCAGCACCTTCCGCAGCAAGCTGCGGACGACCCTCACCGTGATCGCCATCTTCATTGGCGCGTTCACGCTGACCATCACCTCTGCCATCGGCACCGGTGTCTCCAGCTATATCAACACCCAGGTAGCGTCGATTGGGAACCCGAACGTGATGACAGTCACGAAGACGGTTGCCGTGACATCCACGAATTCCGGTCCCAGCAAGTACGACCCCAGCACGAGTTCCTCCAATACCCAGGGCGCGCGGCAGGGCTTCGGCAACGCGTCCGCCGGCGTGCTCACGGCGATGGACATCAGCGCGATCAAGGCCACCTCTGGCGTCTTGAGCGTCGCCCCGTCCATCCGGCTGACCCCCGACTACATCCAGTACGGCGGTAACGGAAAGTACGTTCTCACCCTGAGCGCGGATGCCGCACTCACCAAAGCAGACCTCGCTTCCGGCGCCCAACTGAACGACAGCTCCACCGCCAACGAGATCATGCTGCCGACGACGTACCTCACCAATCTCGGATTCTCGAGCGCGAAGCAGGCCATCGGCCAAACCGTCGCGATCGGGGTCACCGACTATGTCGGCCAGCAGCACGTTGTGAATGCCACCGTCACGGGCATCCAGAATGAGACCCTGTTCGGTGCAGGGGCTTCCGCCAATACCGCACTGACCGACATCCTGCAACAGACCGAAGCCACCGGCAGGCCCGCATCCGTGCTGACCAACTATGCGTCGGCGACGATCACCTTCAAGAATGGATCCACGCCGGCGCAGGTCACCCAGCTGAAAAAGGCGCTGACCAACGAGGGGTACACCGGACAGACGGTCGCCGACCGCCTGGGAACATTCGAAACCGTGATCAACGGCATCGTGGGCGTTCTCGATGCCTTCGCCGTGATTGCGCTCATTGCCGCCGGCTTTGGCATCATCAACACGTTGCTCATGAGCGTCCAGGAACGAACGCGCGAAATCGGACTCATGAAGGCCATGGGCATGGGCGGCGGGCGCATCTACGCCCTGTTCAGTCTGGAGGTAATCTTCATCGGCTTCCTGGGCAGCGCAATCGGTGCCCTGGTCGCCATCGTGCTTGGATCCGTGGCCAGCCGTATCCTGTCGCGCCGGCTGCTCGCGGACCTCCCCGGACTCCACCTGCTCCAGTTTGCTCCGGCCTCGATCGCCACCATCATCCTGGTGGTCATGGGGATCGCGTTCCTTGCCGGAACGTTGCCGGCGAGGCGCGCGTCGCGGCAGAACCCGATCGACGCGCTCAGGTACGAATAGGACGGGGAGCGTCGTCGCCTAGACGAGCGATCCCTGCCGCTGCCGGGAGTGGCGCGCCACTCGTTCGCGGTTTCCGCATCCGTTCGGCGTGCACCAACGTCGTTTCGAATTCGTCGCGACGAACATCATGCCGCAGCGCGGCGCGGCGCACACCCGCAGGAGGTGTGCGCTTGGCCCGGTCAGGAAGTCGATCGCCGACTGGGCGACTGCGCTCAGCGCGATGTCCGCAGCATCGTCCGCCTGCCCGCACGCCTGTGCCGCGACCGAGGATTTCGTGGGAACCAGCTCGGTCGTCACCCGGGCGCGCCGGGCGACCTCGTTCACGTAGCTGACGGACGACTCCTCTGGCGGGACACCGCGTTCGATGCTCGCGAGCAGGGAGTGCAGGGCACTGCGGAGGGCCAGGCTCTCGGACAACGACGGCACGCCCGCTGGCTCAGGCAGTCGATCATGCTCAAGCGACCAGAACACCGTGTTATGCGCATCATCGGCGAGCAGATCGAGCGGCGGCTCCGCTGCGAGCTTGATGGTGTTCGCCAGGTCGACCGCGAGCGGTTCGCCCATCAGGACGAACCCGGCCTCACGGACATCGGCGTCATTCGGTGACATAGTCACATGCATGATTCCACCCTAATGCTTACGTTCAGAATACATCCATTAGCATGATGCAATGGCTACAGCGATAATGGATCCGGAAACCGTAATGGATCCGAAGACGCCCGTGCCACGCATCCCATTCACAACGTTGGCTTTCGGATTCGGCTCGGCGGGCCTCGCCGGCACCTGGTCACTCGCCTCCGAGGACCTCGGCGTCCCTATCGAAATCCCGATCGTGTTGTGGCTCATAGCGGGCGTCGTCTGGCTGGCCGTGATCATCGCCCACATCGTCCGCGGTCTCCGCTCGCACGAGCGGCTCATCGACCAGCTGCGGCATCCCACGCAAGGACCGCTCGCCGCGCTTGTATCGGCGGCGGGGCTCTTGATCAGCGCCCAGGTCTATTCGTTCGCTCCCGCGCTCGGCAAAGTCCTCGTCATCGTCTTCGTTATCCTGGTCGCCGTCTTCGCCAGCTGGTTGCTGGCGCACTGGGGTGCAGGCGAACTCAGGCTGGAAAGCGTGCATGGCGGTTACTACCTGCCGACCGTGGCGTCCATGCTGATTGCGGGAACAGCTTCCGCCAAGATCGGCCTGACCGGACTCGCCATCGGTGCATTCTCCGTCGGAGTCTTCTTCTGGATCGTGATCAGCGTTCTCCTGGTGGCGCGGATCGCCGTCCACGGAGCGGTTCCGAAGCCGCTCGTTCCCACGCTTGCGATCTTCGTCGCGCCGCCCGCGACAGCCGGAACGGCCTGGTTCGCGATCAACGGGTTCACGGTCGATCCGGCCCAATACGCGTTGCTTGGACTCACCGTGCTCATGCTCATGATGCAGGCCGGACTCGTCAGGCGATACCGAACTTTGAGCTTCAACCTCGGCTTCTGGTCCTTCACGTTCCCGTTCGCTGCGGTCGGTTCCTATGGCGTGGAATGGCTGAATGCCCTCGCCGTGCCCGGATGGCAGGTATGGGCGTGGCTGCTCGTCGCGGGCGTCACCGTCCTGATCGGCAGCATTGCGGCATGGTCCATCGCGGGCGTCCTCGTGAGGTCACGAGACGTTCAGCCTGCGCGCTAACGCGCCATTGCCCGTCCGAGAGGCGGATGATGGATGAATGGATGCCGTCGACGCGCTCAATGAGATCGCCTTCTGGCTCGAACGCGAGCTCGCACCCAGTTTCAAGGTGCAGGCGTTTCGAAAAGCCGCCGGCATCATCCGCGGCCTGACGCCGGAGGAGTTGGCGGAACGCGTCGGGAACGGTCGGCTGAAGAGCACGAAGGGGATCGGCGGGCGAACGTTCGAGGTGATCAGCCAGGCGGTCGATGGCCAGGTCCCCGATTATCTGGAAAACCTTCGGCAACGGGGCGCCACGCCGCTCGCGCGCGGTGGCGGTGACCTGCTCGGCGCCCTCCGTGGCGACCTGCACAGCCACAGCGACTGGTCGGATGGCTGGTCTCCGATCGAGCTCATGGTCGATGCCGCGCGGCTGCTCGGCCGGGACTACCTCGCCCTGACTGATCACTCCCCGCACCTCACGATCGCCCACGGCTTGACCGCAGAGCGGCTCGACGAACAGCTCGGTGTCGTCACGGAGATCAACGACGGCCAGGACGACTTCCGGCTGTTGACGGGCATTGAGGTCGACATCCTGGAGAGTGGTGAGCTGGACCAGACGCCAGAGATGCTGGATCGGTTGGACATTGTCGTCGCGAGCGTGCACTCGAAGCTACGGTCGGATGCCCCGGCCATGACCCAGCGGATGCTTGCGGCGATCGCGGACCCGCACACGAACGTGCTCGGCCACTGCACGGGCCGTCTCGTCACGGGCTCGCGGGGCACGCGCCCGCCGTCGGAGTTCGACGCGAAGCGGGTGTTCGCGGCGTGCGCGGAACACAATGTCGCTGTCGAGATCAACGCACGGCCGGAGCGACAGGACCCGCCTGACGACCTCATCCAGCTGGCCATGGACGCGGGGTGCTTGTTCAGTATCGACAGCGACGCGCATGCGCCCGGCCAACTCGACTTCCTCCAGTACGGCGCCGAACGCGCGGCAGCGAACGAGGTCCCCGCGGACCGGATCATCACGACCTGGCCCGTGGAACGGCTCCTTGCGTGGTCGCGGGCCGCGCGGTGACGCATCCGTCGACCATGAGCGACGCCGAACACTGAGTCACGTCGAACACTGACGCGGACCGCCGCCCGGCGCTACCGTGTTCCTATGGCAAGCGAAGCAGTTGTCGTCACCGTCGATGGACCGCACGGCCAGCGCGAGGTTCGGATCTCGAGTCCGGGCCGAGTTCTCTGGCCCGAACCTGGGATCACCAAGCTCGATCTCGCCACCTACATCATTGCCGTGGGGGAGGCCTTCGTCGCCGCCAACGGCGACCGCCCCCTCTCGCTCCAGCGGTTCCCCGAGGGGATTGACGGCGAACAGTTCTTCTCCAAGAACCCGCCGAAGGGCGCACCGGAGTACGTGCGGTCGGTGATGGTCGTCTACCCGAGCGCCCGGTCGCATCCGCAGCTCATCATCGACGAACCGGCCGGCGCCGTCTGGGCGGTGCAGATGAACACCGTCGTGTTCCACCCGTGGCCGTCGCGGGCAGAGAACTCCGACAACCCTGACCAGCTGCGCATCGACCTCGACCCGCAGCCCGGTACGGACTTCGGCGACGCGATCCCGGCGGCGATCGAGCTGCGCGCCGTGCTCGAGGAGGTCGGACTCACGGCGTTCGTCAAGACCTCCGGAAACCGCGGCTTGCACGTGTTCGCACCGATCGAGCCCGTGCGCGAGTTTCTCGACGTGCGCCACGCCGTGATCGCCGCCGCTCGCGAGCTCGAACGACGGATGCCGGATGCCGTCACCACCGCGTGGTGGAAGGAGGAACGCGGCGAGAAGGTGTTCGTCGACTTCAACCAGGCGAACCGCGACCGCACCATGGCGGGCGCGTACAGCCCGAGGGCGCTCGCGCACGCGCCGGTCTCGTGCCCGATCGAATGGGATGAACTGGAGAATGCCGACCCCAGAGCGTTCACAATCCTGACCGTGCCAGAGCGGCTTCGCACCGTGGGCGATCCGTGGGCGAACATGCACACGAACCCCGGAAGCATCGAGACCCTGCTCGGCTGGTGGGAGCGTGATCTCGCCGCGGGCCTCGGCGAACTGCCCTTCCCGCCCGACTATCCGAAGATGCCTGGGGAGCCGCCCAGGGTGCAGCCGAGTCGGGCTCGGAAGACGAATTAGGGCGCGCCTCCTAATGTTCGGTCCAGATGGTGATGGCTCGGAGGACGGCACCACCTCGGTAGATGGCGCGAGTTTGTCGTAGCGGGTTGCGCCATTGCTTGACGGTGGCGAGGTTGCGTTCCACGACGTTGCGGTTCTTGTATGCCTCGCGGTCGGAGCTTGAGCGGCGGTCGATACCGTCAGCTCGCCGCGGTGTCCGGGTGCTCTTTCGGGCCGTGGCCGTGTGTGTGGGCGCGGTGTCGGTGGTCGGTGTCGGCGTCGGTGTCGGCGTCGGCGTCGGCGTCGGCGTCGGCGTCGGCGTGGCTGTGGCCCGGGCTTCGCTGCGGTTGGCGCGGGTGTTCGTGTTGCCGTTCGTGTTGCAGGTCGCGGAGTGCGGCGCTTTTGCTCGGCATCAGTCGTGGTGTTTGTGCTGGGTCGATGTCGGGTGGTGGGATCAGCCAGTAGTCGGAGTTCTCCCGTCGGATTTCCCAATGGTTGTTGTGGAGCAGGAGGTGGTGGTGTCGGCAGAGGAGGAGCCCGTCGGCAAGGTTGGTGTGGCCGTGGTCGCGTTTCCAGTGCCGGATGTGGTGCGCTTCGCTCCCGCCGGGTGGTCTGTCACAGTTGGGCCACCGGCATCCGCCGTCTCGGGCGGCGAGGGCGATGCGTTGGTGGTGGGTGTAGAGGCGTTGTTCTCGGCCTAAATTGATCGGCTGCCCGGTCTCATCGAAGGTGATGGTGATCGTGCCTGTCGTGCAGGCGATGCGTTCGACGGTTTCGATCGAGACGGGGGTGTTGCATCCTTCGATCCGGCCGTGACCGGTGCGCTGAGCCAACGCGGTCGCAGTGACCAGCACCCGGACCGCAGGGGGACGCGACCCAGTGATGGTGGGGGTGCCCGCCGAATCCGCGTCGCCCCCGGCCGAATCCGCATCGACCCCCATCCGCAGCAGTTGGGTGAGGGCGTCGTGCACGTATTGCCCGGTGGTGCGCGGGTCGTGTGTGATCGCATCCGCCCAAACCTTGTCGGTCGCGTCCACGAATCGGGGGCCGCCGCGCCGGGGGGAGGTGAGGGTGTCGTAGACGTCGTCCCAGTACGCGGCGGACTCAATGT